>NZ_JBFTPY010000022.1:0-60022 GCF_056398725.1 Arthrobacter sp. 01T425
TTCTGGGGCGGCGAGGAGGACGGGCTGTACGGGTCCCAGCACTACGTCGACGAACTGAGTGCGGCCGAGATCGGCCAGACCGCGGCGAACCTGAACGTGGACATGGTGGCCTCGCCCAACGGGGTCCGCTCGGTCCATGACGGGGACGGATCGGATTTCGGCGACGCCGGCCCGGCCGGGTCCAAGGCGATCGAGGACGTCTTCTTCCGGTACTTCCAGGAGAACGCGCTGCCGGCAGAGACCACGCCCTTTGACGGCGGCTCGGACTACGACGCCTTCCTCTCGGCCGGCATTCCCGGCGGCGGGCTGTTCACCGGCGATGAGAAGCGGAAGACCCAGGCCCAGGCGCAGTCCTATGGCGGGGTGGCGGGCAAGGACCTGGATCCCTGTTACCACGAGGCCTGCGACACGATCGCCAACACCAACCCGCAACTGCTCACCGAAATGTCCGGCGCCCTGGCCTACGGCACCGTGGCCTACGCGATGGCCAAGACCGGCTAAACACCAGCTTCGCCTTTCAAACGACTCTCAAAACGGTGTCCCATCCCTCGCCGCGTTCGCCGGCCCCGTTGGGAGAGGAAGTCGGATGTCCATGGCGCCGGCGCCCATGTCCGCCGGATGCCCGGCAGCCGGCATTTTTCCGAGTAGCCCGGGGCCTTCAAAGGTGAGAAACCCTGCCGAATCGGGTAGTTAATCAGCCGTTTGAGGGGAAAAGACAGGTACCCGCTACTCAGGTGCTGTGAGTTTCCTGAGTTTACGATAAGAAACGGAAAAGCATTTGGGCAGGCGTCTAGGATCTGCCCAGTTCCCGCCTAGAGCACCTCTATGCGGGAGTAAATACGGGCCCCGTGAAGCAAAGGTCAGTGCGCCACAGGCGCTGCGCTGTCCCCTTCCCCGCGCCCGTCATCCGGGAACCCGGGTTGTGTTTGCGCTCGGGCAACTTCGCTAGTCGGAAGTACGGGGGACATCGACAGATGGATATCTTCGAAAGCTTGGAGTCTGAGGTCCGCAGCTACTGCCGCAGTTGGGACACCGTGTTTGAACGTGCGTCCGGCAGCAGCCTCTACAGTGAAGACGGCAGAGAATATTTGGACTTCTTTTCCGGTGCCGGAGCACTGAACTACGGGCACAACAACCCGGTGCTGCTGCAGCCGCTGGTGGACTATCTTCTCTCCGGCGCAATCGTTCATTCACTCGATATGAAAACACCGGCCAAGCGGCGCTTCCTGGAAACCTTCCGGGAGTTGATCCTCGAGCCCAGGAATTTGGACTACAAAGTCATGTTCCCCGGACCGACGGGAACAAACTCAGTGGAGGCAGCCCTGAAGCTTGCCCGGAAGGTTACCGGCAGGCAGCATGTCCTGAGCTTCACCAACGCGTTTCACGGGATGACCCTGGGATCGTTGTCGGTCACGGGCAATTCAATGAAACGGCAGGGAGCCGGCGTCCCGCTGACGAACACATCGAGCATGCCCTATGACGGGTTCTTCAATGGTCAGATGCCGGACTTTCTGTGGCTCCGGCAAGCCTTGGAGGACAGGGGATCGGGCATCGATAAGCCCGCAGCGGTGATCGTGGAAACCGTCCAGGGCGAGGGTGGGCTCAGGGCCGCCCGGGTGTCCTGGCTGCGAGGCCTTGCCGAGCTGTGCCGGCAACACGACATCCTGCTCATCGTGGATGATGTCCAGGCCGGCTGCGGACGGACCGGGACCTTCTTCAGCTTCGAGGAGGCGGGGATCACTCCGGATATCGTCTGCCTGTCGAAGTCCATCTCGGGCTTTGGACTGCCTTTGGCACTGACACTGTTCAAACCCGGACTGGATATTTGGAAGCCTGGCGAGCACAACGGAACTTTCCGGGGGCACAACCCGGCATTCGTCACCGGCGCCGCTGCCCTGGAGCACTACTGGCGGGACGGCAGCTTCCAGTCAAGCGTCGCGGGGCTCATTTCCCAGCTCCACGAGGGGCTTACCCAGATCGCAGCGGGCGTCGAAGGCGCCACGGTCCGTGGCCGGGGACTGCTCGCGGGTGTTTACTACCCCAACCCCGAGACTGCGGAGAGGATTGCGGCTGAATCCTTTGCCCGGGGTCTGCTCGTGGAAACGTCCGGACCCGAAGGGGAAGTGGTCAAGACGATGCCCGCGCTGACTATCAGCCCCGAGGATCTTCAGAAGGGACTCGATATTCTCGCTGCGGCCGCAGTGACTGTGACCGGGGAGCCGGTGGCCTTGGGATCAACCATTTGAGCATCTGATCAGGGCGAAACGGCTCGAAGGGGCCAGTGCCCCTTGCAAGAATCGAAGTAGATTTCGGGGAGCAAAATGGGTACCCGCAAGGCAACAGCTTTCAACGACAGTGATCTAGCGGAAACCGACCGGGCGATTCCCCCGGGTAGTGTCATTGTTCAAAAGTTTGGCGGTTCGTCCCTGGCGGATGCCGCGGGTATCCTCCGGGCAGCCGAGCGGATCGCCAAAACACGGACCAACGGCTATCGGGTCGTGGCGGTGGTGTCCGCCATGGGGGACACCACCGATGAACTCTGCGATCTTGCCGCGGAAGTTTCCGCCCGGCCCTTGCCTGTGGACCTTGACGCCCTGCTGAGCATCGGCGAGCTTGTGTCCTCGGCCCTTTTGGCGATTGCCCTGGCGGATCTCGGCCAGCTGCCCCGCACATTTACGGGCAGTGCGGCCGGCCTCATTACCGACAACATCCACGGCAAGGCACACATCACCGATGTCAGGCCGGACCGCGTCCGCAGTAGTCTGGCCCGTGGCGAGGTTCCCATCGTCGCAGGATTCCAGGGCAGGACGCAGAAACGGAACAGGGTGACCACGCTCGGCCGTGGCGGCTCGGATCTCACCGCGGTCGCCCTGGCCGCTGCGCTCGAAGCCGATATTTGCGAGATATACACGGACGTCGACGGCGTCTACACCGCGGACCCCCGGGTTGTCCCGACGGCGCGGAAGATCGAGATCCTCTCGAGCGAGGAAATGCTTGAGTTCGCCGCCTCCGGCTGCAAGGTATTGCACCTGCGGTGTGTTGAATACGCCCGCCGGTTCGGTATTCCGATCCATGTGAGGTCCTCCTTCGTGCCGGAGCCCGGGACGTTGATCCTGCCCGGCCTTGACCGTCATCCACTGCTCCAGCCCGCCAGGGAACAACCCGAGGTGACCGCTGTAGCCGGGGTCAACTCGGCGTCGAAAATCACTGTCGTGGGAATTCCGGACCAGCCGGAGAGCATGGCGCGCATCTTGCATGTCCTCTCTCGGTCCGGGGCGCATGTCCAGGCAATTGTCCAAAATACGGCCGGCCCCGGCCCGAGGCGTTCCGATGTTGCACTGATCGTGCCTGCTGCCCATGCAGGTAACGCCCTTGCTGTGCTGGATGCCGAAAAGGGAAGCATTGGATTTGAAGGTTTGCAGCACGACGACCGGGTGGGCCGGGTGTCCATTACTGGACTGGGCATGCGGTCGTCCCCGCAAATCTTCTGCACCTTCCTCAAGGCCCTGTCCGACGCCGACGTGGAGCTCGATCTCGTCGACATCTCCGAGACGTCCGTGGGGGCTGTCACGCACGCCGACCGGCTCGCGGATGCCGAGCGCGCTGTCCGGCGGGCCTTCGGCATGACCCCGGCGGACGAGGCAACGGCGGCCGGTCATGAAGGCCATCTCACACCCGCTGTTGGCCCCCCGCTCCAGACGTGGGTCCCGATTTCCGGCCAGGATATGACCCCTGTTCCGGCGGGCGACAGAACTGTGGCACGTCACTTCTAGCGAAGGAGCTAAAGGATGGGCAAGACCGCGAGGACCGGAAACGGCCTCACCAGACCTCCCGAGTTGCGGGGAATCATGTCGATGATCGGCGGCTCGGAAGGCGGAACTGTCCTGACGTCGGCTGCGCCCGATCAGGCCGCCCGCTGGCGGCGGGGCGAGCGGTTGGACCGGCTGTTTGAGGATAGTTGCGACCGCTTGCGGGAACAGGGGCGCGGCGACCAGGTTGCCGTCGATGCGGGGGACGTTGTCCTGACGTACACGGAGCTGGATGAACGGGCGAACCAGCTGGCGCGGCATCTCTTGGTGTGCGGTGCCCGGCCGGGTGACCGCATCGCCCTGCTGTTTGACCAGCCATGGCGGGCCTACGTGGCGATGCTGGCCGTTCTGAAGATCCACGCGGCCTATGTTCCCCTGGACCCGGGTTTCCCCCCTGACCGTCTTCAGTACATTGTCGAGGACGCCAACGTGGCCATGGTCCTGTCTCTGTCCCATCTGAGGGATCTGCTGCCTGAGGTGGCCGCTGTCACGGTGTGCGTCGATGATGTGCAGGCCCAGATCGACGCCAAGGATTCCTCCCGTTTGGGAAGCGCGGACCATGGCGGAACCAAGGATGAGCTGGCCTACATTATCTACACCTCCGGCTCGACCGGCCGGCCCAAGGGCGTGGCAGTGGAGCAGGCCAGCATCTGCAATTTTGTCCGGGTGGCCTCTGACATCTACGGGATTGAGTCCACGGACCGCGTGTACCAAGGTATGACGATCGCCTTCGATTTCTCGGTGGAGGAAATCTGGGTTGCCTGGATGGTCGGAGCCACGCTGGTGCCCAAGCCGGGCCGGTCCAGCATGCTGGGTGCCGAACTCGCGGAGTACCTGCAGGAAAAACGGATCACCGCCCTTTGCTGCGTTCCAACGCTGCTGGCGACGCTTGACGAGGACCTGCCCGATTTGCGGTTCCTGCTGGTCTCCGGAGAGGCGTGCCCGAAGGATCTCGTGATGCGCTGGCACCGCCCCGGCCGGCGCTTCCTGAACGTCTACGGCCCCACCGAAGCGACCGTGACTGCCACCTGGTCGGTCCTGGACCCGGACCTGCCCGTGTCCCTCGGAGTGCCCTTGCCCACCTACACCGCGGTCATTGTGGATCCCGCCGAGCTTCGGGCCCTGCCGCGCGGTGAAATGGGAGAAATCGGCCTCGCAGGGGTGGGGCTGGCGCGCGGGTACGTGAACCGTCAGGACCTGACGGAGCGGGCCTTTGTCCCGGATTTCCTCGGAATCGAGAACAACCCGTCCGGCCGGATTTATCGCACAGGGGACCTCGGACGGGTGAACGACGACGGGCAGCTCGAATATTTCGGCCGGATCGATACCCAAGTCAAAATACGTGGCTACCGCATCGAACTGAGCGAAATAGAATCCGTCCTCCTGCAGCTCCCCGGCATTGCACAGGCAGTCGTACAGACGTATGAGCCGGAACAAGGAACCGTGGAGCTGGCCGCCTACTACACCCTGCGCCAGGACGTGGAGGGCGTGGATGCTCATGACCTCCACCGGATGCTGCGCACCAGGCTCCCCGGATACATGGTTCCTGCCTATTTTGAACAGCTGGACTCCATTCCCATGATGGCCAGTGACAAAGTGGACAGGAAGCGGCTACCCCGTCCCGAGCACAGGATCAGCCGGGCGGCCGCGGGGTCCTTTACCGCCCCCACAACTGCCGCCGAAGAGGCCCTGGCCGCGCAGCTTGGCACCGTCCTGAGCCTTGAGAAGGTTTCCACCGATGCCCACTTCTTCAACGACCTTGGCGCCGACTCGCTGTTGATGGCCCGCTATTGCGCCCGCATCAGGAAAGAAACCGCCCTGCCCGCAGCCGCGATGCAGGATATCTATGAGAACCCGACGGTCCGGCAGCTCGCCGCCTGCCTCGAAGCCCGGCACAGTGAATCCGTCCTCAGCGCGGCCGTAGCAGAGACCGACGCTGTACCCCCGGTTCCGATGCCACCACCCAGCACCTTCCAGTTCGTCATGTGCGGGGCAATTCAGTTGCTGATTTTCCTGGGTTACACTTCGTACGCTGCTTCCCTGCTGATTATCGGCTTCCAGTGGACATCCGGGGGCAGCAATCCATTTGACATGTGGCTGCGGTCCATTGGTTTCGGCGCCGCCATGTTCCTGATCCTTTCCGCGACCCCGATCCTCGCCAAGTGGATTCTGGTTGGGCGGTGGAAGCCGGGCAACATCCGAATATGGAGTCTGGCTTATCTCCGTTTTTGGGCAGTCAAGACACTTACCAGGGCAAATCCACTGGTCTTGTTCGCCGGCTCTCCGCTGTATGTGGTGTACCTGCGGCTCCTGGGCGCAAAGATCGGCAAGGGGGTGGTGATCTTCTCCCGGAAGGTGCCCGCGTGCCCGGACCTGCTCACCGTCGGTGACAACACAGTCATCCACAAGAACTCCTCGTTCCAATGCTATCGGGCACGCTCGGGCATGATTGAAACCGGTCCCGTGATGCTGGGCAGAAATGTCCTTGTGTCGGAGAAAACCACGTTGGACATTGGTACGTCGATGGGAGACGACACTCAGCTGGGACATGCTTCATCGTTGCAGACCGGGCAGGTTGTACCTGGTGGACAAATCTGGCACGGTTCGCCTGCTGCGCGCACCAACACCAATTACCTGCGTGTGCCGCCCACTAATTGCGGCACGCGACGCAGGGTCATTTTCAGCCTTCTCCAGTTGTTCAACCGTTTGGTCCTGGTGGTTCCGGCGGGCCTTCTCGGGCTTGCCGTGCTCCTGCCCCCCTACCTGAGCACGGGACACCTGCAGCCGGGCTCCCCAAACTTCTTCATAGACGTACTCGCCGTAACACTGGTTCTGTTCGTTGTCGGGCTGATCACCGGCCTGATCATCATCTTCAGCATCCCGCGTTTGCTCAACCGCTTCATCAAGCCGGAAAAGGTCTATCCGCTGTACGGCGTGCACTTCACCATCCAGCGCATGATCGCCCGCGTGTCCAACGTCAAACTGTACAAAGATGTCTTCGGCGACAGTTCGTACATAGTGCACTATCTCAAGGCCTTGGGTTATAACCTCGGCAGGGTGGAGCAAACCGGGTCAAACTTCGGCCCCACACTGGCCCACGAGTCGCCGTTCCTGAGCTCAGTGGGAACAGGAACTATGGTCGCGGACGGCCTCAACATGATGAACGCCGACTTCTCAAGCACGTCGTTCCGTCTCTCGCGGGTCCACCTGGCTGGCCACAACTTTCTCGGTAATGCCATCAGTGTTCCGATCGGATCCAGGGTCGGGGAGAACTGTCTCTTGGCCACGAAGGTGATGATTCCGATCGACGGTCCGATCCGTGCGGATGTGGGCCTGCTGGGGTCACCGCCGTTCGAGATTCCCCGGTCTGTTCAGCGTGACGCCCAATTTGATGAACAGACGATTGCAGAGGCGCGGAACAGCGCTCTCCCGGCAAAGAACCGGCACAACATCCTGAGCATGGTGCTGTTCCTGGCCGTGCGCTGGTTCCTGTTGTTTGTTGCCACGTTTAGCGCCGCCGTTGCCGTGTCGGCATTCAGCTTCCTCGGTGTGCTGGCGATCGCAGCCATGATGCTCACCTTGCTGCTGTTCCGCGTACTGATTGCCGTGCTTGTTGAGCGCTCGGTCATGGGCTTCCGCCACCTGAAGCCGCAATACTGCTCCATCTACGACCCCTACTTCTGGCGGCACGAACGTCTATGGAAGCTGCTGGCCATGCCGGGCTTCAACGGAACCCCGTTCAAGCCCGTGATCTGGCGAATGCTGGGCGTCAAAGTCGGCAAGCGGCTCTACGATGCCGGCGCCAACATACCGGAGAAAACTCTTGTGGCTATCGGTGATGATTGTGCGTTCAATGAAGGAGCCACCATTCAGGGCCACTCCATGGAAGACGGGGCCTTCAAGTCCGACTACATCGTTCTCGGCAACCGCTGCTCCCTTGGCGTGGATTCGTGGGTCAACTACGGGGTGACGATGCAGGATGGTTCGTCACTCGGTGCCGACGCCCTCTTGATGAAGGGCGAAGACGTCCCGGAAGATGCAACCTATACCGGCAACCCGGCGCGGGAGGTGACAAGCCCCGTCGCCCCCAAACCGCTCGCGGCCGTGGTTTCTGGGAGCCCTCGCTACGGCGTTCCGCGCCACGGTGGCCCCCGCCACCGGGAAGCCGTCGCAGTACCCGCTGGACTCGTCAGACTCTCGAAGGGAACCTACGCAACTCACGGGACGCACAGGGCTCCCAAGGCAGCGCGGACCCTCGTCAAGCCTAACGTCGAGGCCGAGGACAAAGCAGGGACGCCGGGTTCTGGTTCCTAGTGCGAACTGGTTGGCAGGGGAGCGTCTTCGGGGAAGTCGTCGGGGAAGTCCTCGGTCACGGCCGGCCCGGAATGGCGTCCGCGGCGCAGCGACTTCTGCAGTGTCCTGCGCTCGCGCCGGCCTTCCACGAGGCGGTACAGCACCGGGACCAGGATGAGTGTGAGGGCGGTGGAGGAGATCAGGCCGCCGATCACCACGATCGCCAGGGGCTGGGAGATGAATCCGCCGCCGCCGGTCAGTCCCAGCGCCATCGGTGTCAGGGCGAACACCGTGGCGAGCGCCGTCATGAGGATGGGGCGGAGGCGCTGGCGGGCGCCGTGCATGATCGCGTCCGCCACGTTCATCCCGGGTTCGCCGGTGCGCGGCTGGCGGTACTGGTTGATGAGGTCGATCAGCACAATCGCGTTGGTCACCACGATGCCCACGAGCATCAACATGCCGATCAGCGACGGCAGGCCCAACGGCACACCGGTCACCACGAGCAGGGCGATTGCGCCTGTCGCGGCGAACGGGACGGAGACCAGCAGGATCAGCGGCTGCACGAGCGATTTGAACGCAGCCACCATGATCACGTAGACGATCGCGATGGCGGCGAGCAGCGCGAGCCCGAGCTGGCGGAACGAATCGGCCTGCTGCGTCGTGGCACCGCCGATCGTGGCGGTCACCCCGGGCGGCAGCTGGACTGACTTGAGCCGGTTCTGCACCTCGGTGCTGACCGCGCCGAGGTTGGAGCCCGACGGCGTCACCGAGACCCGCGCGGTGCGCTGGCCGTTGCTGGCGGTGATGGAGACGGGGACGTCCACCTGCTCTACCGAGGCGATGCTGCCCAGCGCAACGGCGCCGGCCGCCGTCGGGAGCGGCATGTCCCGGACGGCCTCGATGCTCGTGAAGCGGGTGCCCTCGCCAATCCGGACCGGGAAGTCGTTGGTGTCGATGCGGATCGTCCCGGCCGGAATCGGGCTGATCGTGGCGGCCAGGACCCCGGCCACGCGCTCCTCGTTCAGGCCGGCCGCGACGGCCTTGGCGCGGTCCACCTTGACCTGGACCACCGGCTGGCTGGCGGCCAGGTTGGTGGCCACTTCGCTGCTGCCCGGGACACCGTCCATGGCCTTGACCATCGCGTCACTGGCCGTCTGGAGGTCGGCGGTGGTGGCGGCCTTGAGGGTGATGTCCACGGTTGACGAAGTGCCGAAGCCGCCCTGCTGGGAACCGACCGTGATCTTTCCGGCATCGCCGAGCTTGGAGAGTTCGCTGCGGACGGTCTCCTGGAGCTTGCCCTGGTTGGCCTTCTCGTCCGTCACCACGGTGAACGTCGAATTGGACGCGCCGGAGGAGAGCAGGGCCGAGAAGCCGGTCTGGGCGTTGCCGGTGGTGGCCTGGACGTCTTTGATTCCGTCGATGCCCCGCAGGGTGTCCTCGACGCGGATCGCCGAAGCGCTGGCCTCGTCAAGGCTGGTCCCTGCCGGCAGGGCCTGCTTGACGGTCATGCTGTTCTCGCCGGAGCGGCCCAGGAGGTCGGTGGCGAGCAGCGGGGACATCGCCACGGTGCCGGCAAGCACCAGGGCCGCGGCGACCAGGGTGAGGACCGGGTGCCGCTGCGTGCCGGACAGGACAGGCAGGTAGCCGCGCTGCAGGAGCGTGCTCTGCTCGGCCTCGTGCGCCTTGGCGGCGATGCCAGCGGCAGAAGCCGGAGAGCCGGTGACGGCGGGCGTGCGCAGGAACCAGTAGGCCAGCACCGGCACGATGGTCAGCGAGACCAGCAGCGAGGAGAGCAGGGCGATGGTCACTGTCAGGGCGAACGGCCGGAACAGCGCACCGGCCAGGTCGCCGACGAAGGCGATGGGCAGGAAGACGGCCACGGTGGTCAGGGTGGACGCCGTGATGGCGCCGGCAACTTCGCGGATGGCGGTCCCGATCGCGGTGATCTTGTCCTCGCCGTAGCTCAGGTGCCGTTTGATGTTTTCGATGACCACTATCGAGTCGTCCACGACGCGGCCGATGGCGATGGTCAGCGCGCCAAGGGTGAGGATGTTGAGTGAGTAGCCGGTGCCAGCGAGGCCGATGAACGTGATCAGCAGGGACAGCGGGATGGACACGGCCGTCACCAGGGTGGCGCGCACTGACATCAGGAACACCAGGATCACCAGGACGGCGAAGCCCAGTCCCAGCAGGCCCTCGGTGGTGAGGTCCTTGATGGACTTCTCGATGAACGGCGCCTGGTCGAAGACCGGGGTGAATTTGGCGTTGGAGCCAAGCTCGGCCTCAAGTTGCGGGATGGCGTCCTTGACCGCGTGGGAGATCGCGACGGTGTCGCCCTCGGGCTTCTTGGTCACGGACAGGGCGAGGGTTTCCTTGCCGTTGGTCCGCGTGATTGACGTGCGGGCGTCCTCGACCAGGCTGACATCCGCCACGCTGCCGATCGTCGCCGCATCACGGGCCGCGCCCAGCGGGAGGGCCTTGATGGCGTCGAGGGAGTCGACCGGGCTGCCGATCTGCAGCGAGAGGGTTTTGCCCTGTTCCTCGATGGTGCCGGCCGGGACCAATGCACCGTTGTTCTTCAGCGCGTCGCTGATGGCCTGGAGGCTCGTCCCTGATGCCGCCAGGTCCCGGGGCCGCGGCAGGATCTGGATGTGCTGCGTGGCGCCGCCGGTCACGTCGGCGCCGCGCACGCCGTCGAGCTTCTGCAGCACAGGGACGCTGAGCCGGGCGAGATCGGCGTTGAGTTCACTGAGCGGTTTGTCGGAGGACACGGCCAGGAAGACGATCGGGAAGTCGCTGATGCTCCCGGCGATCGCCTGCGGCTGGACGTCCTTCGGCAGGGCCTGCTTGGCGTTGGAGATGGCGCGGTCGATCTGGTTCCTGGCCCGGTCCAGGTTGGAGCCGTAGGTGAACGCCAGGGAAATCTGCGAGACGCCGTTCCGGGACGTTGACGACGTCGATTCCAGCCCCTCGACGCTGTTCAGCGCCTTTTCCAACGGGGCACTGATCTGCTTGTCCACGACTTCCGGCGACGCACCGGGCATCGAGGAGATCACGGTGATCTGCGGGAACTCGATGGAGGGAATGAGCTCCTGTTTCAGCGAGGACATCGTGATCACGCCGAAAACGCAAGCGAACACCGTGATCAGCGCGATCAGGGCCCGGTTGGCGAGAGACAGCTTTGCGAGCCGGAACATCTCATGGTCTCCTGGTGGGTCGGGGGCGTCCTGCACAACGGGACATCAAAAAACGGGGACGTCACGGGTTGCAGCGGTCCCAAACCAGCAGTGTAAACCAGCCGCGGCCGGGCGCCGGCTTAGTTGCTGGCGGTGACCTGTTCGAGTTGCAGCGCCTTGGCCGTCTCGGCCTCCAGCGTGGCGGCGAGCTCAGGGTTGTCGTTGAGCTTGACGCCGTAGCCGGGCATCATGTCCTTGAGCTTGGACTGCCAGCCCTTGAAGTTCTTCGGGAAGGACTTCTGGAGCAGTTCGATCATGATCGGCACGGCGGTGGACGCGCCCGGGGATGCGCCAAGCAGGGCGCCGATGGTGCCGTCGCGTCCGGCGATGACCTCGGTGCCGAACTGCAGCACGCCGCCCTTCTTCGGGTCCTTCTTGATGATCTGGACCCGCTGGCCGGCGGTGATGAGCTCCCAGTCGCCGTCCTTGGCCTCGGGGTAGTACTCCCGCAGGGCCTCGACCTTGTCGCCGTGACGCTTGGCGACTTCCTTGATCAGGTAGGCGGTGAGGTCCATGTTGTCCTTGGCCACGGCCAGCATCGGGATGATGTTGGAGGGGCGGATGGACAGCGGCAGGTCCAGGTAAGAGCCGCTCTTGAGGAAGTTCGTAGAGAAGCCGGCGTACGGGCCGAACAGCAGGGAGCGCTTGCCGTTGACGTAGCGGGTGTCCAGGTGCGGCACGGACATGGGCGGGGCGCCGACAGACGCCTGGCCGTAGACCTTCGCGCTGTGCCGGGCAGCGATGCTCTCGTCGGTGCAGCGGAAGAACTGGCCGGAGACCGGGAAACCGCCAAACCCCTTGCCTTCCGGGATGCCGGAGGCCTGCAGCAGGTGCAGGGCCCCGCCGCCGGCTCCGACAAACACGAACTTCGCGTGGATGGAGCCGTGCTCGCCGCTCCTGGCGTGCTTCAGCGACAGGTCCCAGCCGCCGCCGGACGCGCGCTTGATGTCGCTGACGTTGTGGCCGTAGTTGATCTCCACACCGTTGTTGCCCAGGTAGGTGGTCAGCTCGCGGGTCAGGGCGCCGAAGTCGACGTCGGTGCCCTCGGCGGCGCGGGTTGCCGCGACGCGCTGCTTGGGGTCGCGGCCCTTGACGATCAGCGGGGCCCACTTGGCGATCTGCGCGTGGTCCTCGGAATACTCCATCGAACGGAACAGCGGGTTCGGCTTGAGTGCCTCGTAGCGGGTGCGGAGGAACTTGGTGTGGTCCTCGCCGATCACGAAGCTCATGTGCGGAACGGTGTTGATGAAGCCCTTGGGGGAGCCGATCAGCGAGTTCGAGACGAGGTGGGACCAGAACTGGCGGGACAGCTGGAACTGCTCGTTGATGTTCAGGGCCTTGCCGGGGTCCACCGAGCCGTCTTTGGCTGCGGGGGAGTAATTAAGCTCACACAGGGCAGCGTGTCCGGTGCCGGCGTTGTTCCACGGGTCGGAGCTTTCCAGTCCGGGCTCGTCCAGACGCTCAAAGAGCGAGATGGTCCAGTTCGGCTCAAGCTGCTTGATGAAGGCGCCGAGCGTGGCGCTCATGATGCCGCCGCCAATCAGGACGACGTCGGCGTGTTGGGTCTTGGAAATGAAAGTCACAATCAGTCTCCGATAGCAGCGGCTCTGGCTGTCACAGAATATCCCGCACCGCCCACTAACTGAAATTGGCCCCGGGCGTCAAGGCCTTAGCTCGACCTTTGTGAAAACTTCGTTCAGCACCGGCGACGCCGGGTACTTCAGCACCCGGTCCGAGAGCGCCAGGGCCGAGATCGGGAAGGCAATGGGAACCGCGGGCACCGTGGCCGCGATCTGCCCGTTGATGGTCTGGTACTCCTCGGTGCGGTCCTTGCCGTCCGGCAGGCCCCGGGCCCGGGCGATCTTGGAGAAGACCTGGGGATCCTGGTAACCGAATTCGCCGGTGTTCTCGCCGAAGAGCGGGCCCACGAAATTGTCGGGGTCCGAATACGAGCCGTTCCAGCCCAGCAGGTGCAGGGCGTGGTCGCCCGGGGACGTGACCTTCTGCAGGTAGCCGTCAGCCCAGTCCACCGGTACGGGCTTGACGTTGAGCCCGACGGCGGTCAGTTGCCGGCTGATCTCGGCGTACACCTTTTCCGGCGTCGGCAGGTAGGGCCGGGTGACGTTGAGCGGATAGTAGAACTTCAGCTCCTCGCCCTTGTAGCCGGCCTCGGCCAGGAGTTCCTTGGCCTTGCCCGGGTTGTAGCCGAGCGCCGCGGCATTGTTGTTGAAGCCGCTGAGCTTGGGCGGAACAAACTGGGATGCCTGGGCCGTGTTGTCGATGAAGAACCGGCGGATCAGCGTGTCCTTGTCCAGCGCCATTTCGATCGCCTGGCGGACCTTGAGGTTCTGCAGGATGGGGACCTGCTGGTTCATGCCCAGGTACATCACGGAGAACGGGTCCCGCTGGATGATCTGCTTTCCGCTCTTGACCAGTTGGTCAAAGTTTCCCACGGTGACGGCGTCGTAGGCGTCGATCTTGCCGTCCAGGAGCGCCTGCATCCGGGTCTGCGGGTGATCGTAGGTCACGAACTTGATGGTGCCGATCTGCCCTTTGTCACCCCAGTAGTCCTTGTTGCTGGCCAGGGAGACGCTGCCCGAGTCCCAGGAGCCGAAAACGTACGGCCCTGTGCCTACCGGGTGGAGGCCGTAGGCGGATACCGGCTGCCCGCCCCGGCGCTGGTTCAGGACGTCAGCGTTCTCCGCGGCGAGGGCCTTGGGCGAAGAGATCGCGAAGGCCGGCAGGGTGAGGGCCTGGAGAAAACCCGTGAAGGGCTGGGTGAGGCCGATCCGCACATTGTCCGGCGCGACGGCGGTGCAGTTCTTGTATATGGACAGCGACGCCTGGTCCGCATGGGCCTTGAAGACGCCCTTGAAGGTGGTACCGGTGGCCTGTTCGCGGAGGGCCGGTGAGAAGTTGAACCAGCGGTTGAAGTTGGTGCAGACCGCGGCGGCATCGAACGGTGTCCCGTCCTGGAATTTAACGTTCCCGCGCAGCTTGAACTCGTAGGTCCGGCCTTCATCGCTCTGGGACCATTCGGTGGCCAGCAGCGGCGTGGGCTGGCCGGTGGTCTGGTCTACGCCCACGAGGCCTTCCAGTACCTGCCGGGTGACGCGGTATGACTCGACGTCGGAGACCAGGGCAGGATCGAGCCCGAGCGGCTCCGAGCCGGTGCCGAAGGTGAAAAGCGCGGTAGGTGCCGCGCTGGCGGTGGAAGAGGCGGTGGGGGAGCTGGGTGCCGGGCCGAGGCTGCCCGTGCAGGACGCGAGCGGCAGGACAAGGAGGGCGGCCCCGATGCTGGCGGCAATCCGCCGCACTGTCCTGCTGGGCACTGTACTGCTGGGCACTCGAGAATCACCTCTGGGAACTGGATGGTCCGCCGGCTGCGGACCAGCCCCAGTCTAGTTGACGGCCGGGTCCGCCAGCTCTTGTGGCACACCGCCGCAAGGCGCACGGCAGCGCAAAAAGCGGAGGCCCGCACCTGGTGGTGCGGGCCTCCGCTTCTCCTAGTGGTCCAGGGAGTCAGGCTGGAGCCGGGCAGGAGTGCAAATGGGCTGACTACTTGGGCATCAGGACTGAGTCGACCATGTAGACAGTGGCGTTGGCGGTCTGGACGCCGCCGCAGACAACGTTGGCGCCGTCAACCTTGAGGGCATCCTTGGTGCCGGTGACCGTCACCGAACCGCCTTCAACCGTCTTGTGGGTGCCGACGATCTGGTCCGGGGTGATCTTGCCGGGGACAACGTGGTAGGTCAGGATCTTGCTCAGCGTGGCGTCGTCCGTCTTCAGGGCCTCGACCGTGGCCGGATCGATCTTCTTGAAGGCGTCATCCGTCGGGGCGAAGACGGTGAATTCGCTGCCGTTGAGCGTGTCCACCAGGTTGACCTTGGGGTTGAGCTTGCCGGACACGGCGGCGGTCAGGGTGGTGAGGATCGGGTTGTTGGACGCCGCGGTGGCTACCGGGTCAAGCGCCATGCCGGAGACGGAGCCGGCACCGCTGGGAACCTGGGCGGCGTAGGCGGCGCAGCCGGAGCCGACGAGGTTGGCGGCCGGATCCATGGCCGCGGCGGAGGCGCTCGTGGAGGGGGAGGCCATGCTGGATTCCGCCGGTGCGGAGGACGGGGCCGAGGAGGCGGGGGCCGACGAGGCGCTGGTTCCGCCACAGGCAGTGAGGCTGAGCATGGCGGCAGCTGCGATACCTGCAACGGCGAACGTGGTGCGCTTGATGTTCTGCATTTCGGTTTCTCCTTTGTTGTGCCGATGTTTGCCGGCGGCGAATTTTTGCCGCTGCGGCCCTTTCCCGACTGTTGGGCACCGACCCTTGGTTGGTGTCTCAATGGGTATTCGGCTGCTCGGAGGAAACGGATGGGTGCGGATGTGAAATTCTTTTTGGCGGGGTCAAAACTCCTGAAAAATCCCGGAACAGCGCCGGAAACCACAAGAACCCCGGTCCGAAGACCGGGGTTCTCTCTGTGCGCAAGGGGGGACTTGAACCCCCACGCCCGAAGGCACAGGAACCTAAATCCTGCGTGTCTGCCAATTTCACCACTCGCGCGCGGCGCCGTCGTCGTCCCGGGAAAGAACCCCGGCGGTGGACGCCAGGCTCCATTGTACCTATTGCCGGTTTGCTGGTTGCAACGGCTGCCGCGGGCGGACGGACCGGAGACCGGGGACTAGGCGTCGAGTTTCAGGTCCCGGCGAAGTTTGGCGACATGCCCGGTGGCCCGGACGTTGTACTGTGCGACGGCAACCCGGCCGTCGGCGTCGACGACGATGGTCGAGCGGATCAGGCCCTGGTAGGTCTTGCCGTAGTTTTTCTTTTCGCCCCAGGCCGCGTAGGCCTCGGCGACGGAGTGGTCCTCGTCGGAGAGCAGCGGGAAGTTCAGCCCTTCGGCGGCCGCGAACGCGGCAAGCTTCCCGACGGGGTCGGGGGAGATGCCCACGACGTCATAACCTGCGGCCTGAAGCGCGCCGAGGGAATCCCGGAAATCGCAGGCCTCCTTGGTGCATCCCGGCGTGGCGGCTGCCGGGTAGAAGTAGAGCACGGTCTTCCGGCCCCGGAAATCACGCAGGCTGACGTTCTGTCCTTCGGCGTTCTTGAGGGTGAAATCCGGTGCTGTGGCACCGGCGGTGAGTCGCTCGGACACGGGTGTCTCCTTGGTGAGGTTGGTCATGAAGCGGGGTGATAATCCAGCGTAGTGACGCGATCGGCGCCGGACGAATCCGCTGCTCGCTATACTCTTGGGTATGCCTGATATGGATCGCTGGCCCACGGGCCGCCTATTGTCCACGGCAGCACGTCTTGTAGAACACTCCTGGAACGAAAAATTGGGGGCCATTGGCCTGACCCATGCCGGGGTGATCGCCATGGAGGTGCTCTCGGCGAATGGGCCGATGACGCAAGCCCAATTGGCCCAGCTCGTCCGGGTCCAGGCCCAGACGATGGGCAAGACACTGAGCCGGCTGGAAGCGCACGGCCACATTTCGCGGCACCGCAGCACCTCCGACCGGCGCAGCCATGTGGTGTCGCTGACTGACCAGGGGCGCGAGGCGGTTGCCGCGGCCGCCGACATGGAACGTTCCGTGCTCGCCGCCACGCCCATTGACCCCGACGTGCTGCGGCAGGAGCTCCAGGCCGTGGTCAGGGTGCTGGCAACCAAGTCTTCCTCGCCGGAGGCCAATGCCATCGTCACGGCTGCCGAGCCGGGCGCCATTGCCGGGGCCACCCCGCTGAATTAGCCACGCTGCTGAGGGGGAACGGGAACGGGACGGCAGGGTTTCCCGCCGTCCCAATCAGTTCCGTTCTCGAGGCCCTTCAGTTTCTCGAGGCCCTTCAGTGGTGACCCGTCACCAGGTGTTCCTGTGGTGGTTGTGGTGCTTATTGTCGTGCCGGTTTCCGTGATGGTCCCAGAACCCGTCCTTGTCATGCCGGCAGCCGTCCCGGCCCGTCCACGAGCCGCGGTGGTCGTTGTCGTCCCGCCAATTGCCATGATCGTCGCGCCAACCCCATCCGTCGGCGTTGTCATGCCACCGGTTCTCCCCGTCCCACCAGCCATTGCGCGTGTCGTGCCGGTTGTTGTCCCGCATGTGGTGCCGGTTCACAAATGAGGACTGACTCCAGGAGCTGGCGGAGGCGGTCGAAGTGGTAGCGGCGGCGCTGGCAGGCACGGCGCTGGCGCCCAGGCCCAGTGCGGCGGTCACCGCGGTTGTTCCAATGATGCGAATAGCCTTGTTCATGAAACTTGATCCTTACGGAGATCGATTTCCCTGGCCCGGGGGGCGGGCCGTGCAGGCATGCTGCCGGAGGCCCATGATTTCCGTGTCTGCTGACGCGATCCTCAGTGTGGGCACCGGGAGATCTGAATATCATCTTTGGTGGTCGCGTCGGGCCCTCTGGCCGGCGTTGTTGTCGGTCCGGGTCTGCAGGACCGGTCGCTCCAGAACTGTTGCCCGGAGCACCTTTCCAGTCAACGCCCCAGCATTGACTCTCAAAAGGGACTAAAGACCCTGTTTCTGCCGCAATCGGACGGATCGTTTCAGGAGCCAGGATGTTGGCGGTCGGAGCAGCCCCGGCACGTTGGCCGCTGCCTGGATTGACGCTGCCTACACCGTTACGGCCTGGTTCGCCAGGGCGGCTACGATGGCTGACATTTTGAGGCCGGTGAGCACCGCCGTGAGCAAGACGATGCTGATCGTGACCCACACCGGGGCGAGCCCCCGCCGCGGGGCGACCTCGTGGACGATCACGGAGCGGCCAATCACGTAGACCTCCCTGCTGAGGAACACCCACGCCCAGTGGAACGGCCGGACAACGCCGTCCTTGCGCAGCCGGTCCCAGTCCAGGTACGCCAGGAGGGCGGACACACCGTAGGCCACGAAACTGATTGCTATGAAGAGGAAGTAAGGCGCCGTGAAAATCGACGCCGGATCAATTGTCTGGATCTGCCGCGGGCCCACGGTGCGCAGCCGGAGCACAGGGTTCCAGAACATCAGCAGGATGAGCGGCACGAGCGGCAGGGCCACAATTGTCCAGATGTACGCGTTGTAGACCGGTGTCCGGTCGCTGATGCGCCTGCGCGGCGCCACCGGGTGGCGGGGCGGCGTCGCCTGGAACTGGGGTGCGTTGAACTGGCCGGTCCAGGCCGAACCGTTCCACCACTGAAGCCGGCCCGAGCCCGCCGGGTCCGGATACCAGCCAGGGCCAGGGGCGGAGGCGTTGGGCGGGACGGTCATGGCTGTTCATCCTTTGCGGGGCGTGGCGCGCGTTGGCTTCTTCTGTTCCGTGACAGAGCGTACAGGGGGATGGGCAACTCCATGATTCCCCCATTGGTCGCAGTGGTGCATTGGATGGAGTCTAACCGCGGCCCGTGCCGGCGGAAAGGCCGGCCGACGGCGCAGACCCGTCCGCTGGAACCCTTGGGCCAGCCTGCCGCCCAGACGCAAAAGGGCAGTCCGGAAGTATCGACGCGCCAGCCGATCGGGAGGACGATTAATAGGCAATCACCACGAAGGAGGTCAGTGATGTGCTATTCGTACAACAGGGATTCCTGGCGGGAAACCAGGAAGGATGCCGCAAAGGAATCTGAGGATCGCCCGGAGACGCGGGCGCAGGCGCCGGAATTCAAGTTCTGGGCCTTCCCCCGCCGCAGCAAGGAGTTCACGGTCGAAGAACCGGAGAAGGTGCGCGACCGTTCCCGCGAGAAGGTCTGATAAATCGATGTGCATGAGGCGGCCGCTGAACCACACAGATCACTGTGACGGTTCGGCGGCCGTTTCATGGCCGGACGGGCCGGCGGAGGCCAATGGCCGCGGAGACGCCTATGAGCAGGCCGCTGAGCGCCAGCAGGAATCCGCCGGCGAGACTGCCTTGCCCGTCCGGTCCGGGACCGACCCTGCCGGCCGCCGCTGCGGAAGGATTCGCCGTTGCGGACTCCGGGCCCTGGCCAGCGTCCGGCGACTGAGGGGCGGACGTTCCCGCCGTGGCCGGGACCGGAACGGAACCCGAGGCCGGTGGGGTGGGGGCTCCCTGGCTGACGGAGGGGGCGGGGCCCGGCGTCGGCGGAGCCGCGTCCTGTCCGGGGACCTGGCTTTGAGACGGCGACTGTGACGGTGGTTGGGGCGGCGCGGGGTCCGACGGCGGCGCTGTGCTGCCCGGGGGAGTCACACTGGGCGCCGGGGAAGCGGACGGTGGGCCCGGCGTCGGCGAGGCGGGGCAGATCTTTACGGGAAGAAGGCCGGCCGGCTTGCAGGGCCCGGCCGTGGCTGGCAGCGCAAGGACCAACGGCGAGACCGCGAGCAGCAGGGCCACGGCGGATGCGGACAAGGCCTTCCGGGTGGAGTTCATCCTCACCATCGTAGGGTTCCACCGCCGGCAGCCAGGGAATCCCGGCCTTTGCGTGTCTCCTTAGCCCGGGCAAGGTCTTCGCTCAGCAAGCCATCGTCACTGTGGACCAAGAATCGGTAGGGTGAGCCATCAGCACTGGGCAGCGACAGCGAACCCCGCTTCAGCCAAAGGCCCCAAGCATCCGGAGATCTGACTCATGCCGACCACTGAGGGCCGCAAGCGAATGGAACCCCGGATGACTCGCGGCTCCTGGAGGTTCAGCGCCTGGTCGGCCGCCGGGCTGGCCCTGATCGGTGCTCTGCTCGCCTTCAACAAGCTCTGGCCGGAAAGAGGCTTCGACGCCGTCTCTTTCTGGATCTACACGGCCATGTTTGCGATGGGCGCGATCCAACTCCTGCATCTGCTCCGGGTCCGGAGAAACGACGCACCATTCTGGGACGCGGAAGAGGCCCGCCGAGCCGACTGGGACCAACGGGGCCGGCAGCTGTAGGACCGGCTCCGGCCGCACAGCAGACCTGGCACTCAACGCGGCAAGGATCTCCAGCTGCGGCCCTGGAAGGCCAGCACAATGGTCCAGGCGATCGGCACCAGCGGGGAGGCGGACTCACCCGTGAATGCGAGGACCGCAAAAACGATCCAGAGCCCGCCGGTGATGACGGAGAGGACGACAAGCGCCTTGCGGGTCATCACGAAGGCGGGCATGTCGACACCTTCGGCTCGCAGGGCGCGGGTTTCAGCGGCCGCTCCCCGGATCAGGGGGACGAAGACCGCGGGCAAGGCGGCAGCGAACACCACGGACCGCCACGGCTCGGGTATGCCCGCTGCGCTCAGGACGCCCTGCAGGACACCGCTCAAGAGGAAGAGCCACAGCAACCCCCAGACGACCAGCCGGCGGCGCTTCGGCGGCATTCCCTCCAGTGAGTCGGACGGCCACGATTGCCACTCGTACGTTCTACTGCCATCACCGCTTCCCGAGGTCATGGCGACAGACTACGCGCACCCGTCCCGGCCGTAGTCGATGTCCTGGAACAGCCACGCCTCGCGACGCGATAGGGATCGAGAGCAGCATTTACGGTCGGCATCAGTAGTCCCTCCACCACATGTTGGGCTGGGTCCGATGCGCCGAGTTGAGCCCATACAGGCTCGTTAGCCTCACTGGCCCGTGACTTTGATTCCGGCGACCGCCCCGGTCCAGGCGCCGGTCGGGTCCGGGCGGGTCAGCTGGGCACTGACGTAGCCCTTCTGCAGTTGGACGACCTGCGATTGGGTTCGCGAGCAATCGACCTCGAACACCGTGTGCTCTGTTCCGCCCAGCGAGTTCTGGGAGAGGAAGATCTGGGCATGGGGGATGCCCACGCAGGCCGCGGTGACTGTGTGCGGACCGGCGACCGTCACCGTTGCGGCTTTGGTGAAGCCAACCCCTGGCCCGTCCGCCGGACCGGCGTCGGAGAGGAGCACGGACCCTGGCGCCTCGGCCAGACGCTTGTGCAGCTCGGCGTAGTTGCTCGCTTCCACGCCCAGCACCCCCGGATCTTTGGTCGGGGCCGCAGGCGCCGGCCGGTGGCTTTGCCCGGCCGCCGTCGGCCGCGGATCACCCTCGTCCTCGTAGGCGCAGGAGGCCAAACTACCGGCGAGCAGCAGGCCAACAACATATGCCGCAGCGCAGCGGACTGTTTTCGTTCCCCCAGGACCAGACATGGGCCGAGTCTACGGTCACTGCCCAAAATGGCAAGCTGCGCCGCAAGGCCCCCAAATGGGTCGTCGCCTGGCTGGTCGTGTTCCTGATCGTCGCCGCCGTCGCCTCCGGATTCCCGATCTTCATGTACGCAATGATCCAGTCCGCGCCGGGACTGTACCCCAAGGAGGCCTTCACCCTCGGAAACCTGATGACCGGCGTCGCCATCAACCTGACCTGGTGGTCCTTCGTCGCGCTCCTGCCAATGATGATCGCCAAACGCAAACGACGCCCGCCGGTACCGCTGCCGGTCGCCGAAAATTACATGCCGGCAGAGCCCCTGACCGTCAAAGCTCACGGGGTCCCCGGGCGCACCCAACAGGCCGGGCTCGAGGTCGGAGAGTTCATCCACACCTTCGGCGACGCGCACATCTTCGTCAACCACGTCGATCAGGTGAAGGATCAGCTTTCCCATGAAGCCCGGCCGTACCCGGCGCTGAAGATTAGCCGGGAGCCTGATTCCATCTTCGACTACCGGCTCGAGGACTTCGAGATCATCGGCTGCGACCCGCACCCCAAGATCCAGGGCGAAGTGGCCGTCTAGCCCCGCACCTCGAATCGAATGACCTCATTCCTGCTTTGACCTGCGAAAACATTCCTGGCGCCCACGGTGTCCACGGGACGAATAGCCGGTACGATGACGATCGACGTCTATTGGGGGCGGCATCAAACATTGGATATCCATGATTAACTCAGAGGCCTTCATGGCCGTCACCGCAGACCCGCGCTTCGCCGCCGACCTGGTCGCACAGAACTGATGACCCGGTTCGACGTCTGGGTCCCTGATGAGTCCAGGGGCCAGGTGCTGTCCGCACTCGAGTCCCTGGACGCCCTTGACGAAGCCCTGCTGCAGTTGCCCGTGACGGTGAACGGCCTGGGGTCCGGACCGCTCCTCACGGGGGAGCAGCGGCCGGGCGGGCCCACCGTGATCGGCTTTTCGACCGGCTATGACGTGTTCGACAAGGAGGGCTGGACCCCGGAGAAGTTCGCGGAGTTCGTGACCTCACGCAGCCACCTCCACGTCTTCATCGGCGGGAACCCGTGCCCTACCGTGGCGGCGCTTGCCGGCTATTTGCAGTCGCCGCTGCTGGTGGACGAAACCTACCCGACGGGATCCCGGGAGCTCACCCTCATCACCACCGACGGCAACGTCGCCCTCCTCAGGCTCGATGGCGGGCGGGACGACTCCGCTGACCTCATCCGGGAAACGTTCTTCACCGAAGGTCTTGATGCGGCACTGGCCGTTCCCGGATGGTTCCTCGCGAAGTCCGGCCTCGCGCCTTTCAGCGTCAGGAATGCCGCTCTCCACCGGCGGATGGACCTGGCTGTCTGGAAGTCCGGTGACGAGTACGGGAAGGTGGCAGTGCCGAAGGGCGCGGAACTGATCCCGCTCAAAATGGTGATCACCGATCACGACGGCATCGACAGCAGGCGGCCAGTCATCGGCCATGTCCGCAGCTCGAAGCACCTGTACGAGATCATCGTGCCGCCGCTCGATGAGCTGGGCCCGCTGGAAGTGACGTGCGCCGTCGACGGTGTCCTGCAACGCTTCATCGACCCGGTGACCGGCGAGGACAAAGGTCTCGGCGCCCACGCTGTCGACTGGGCCAACTGGATCCTCAGAGACTCCGTCCCCGGCAGCCGGCGCAACGGGCCCTCACCCGCGGCCGAGCCGTGGCAGGGCGACGGACTGGACGCACGGATGTACCGACTGGCGCACAACATCGTGAACTACGAGGACCACGACACGGACACGACCTACTTCAGCACCGCGCGGGACGTTGAAGCCTGGCTGCGGAGGTCGCTCGGCAACCACAGCGCGCCGATCACTGTCGGGCTGCTGGACGATGTCTTGTTTACTCTCGCCGCGGACAGTCCGACGCTGATCCAGAAGCACGCGTTCGACCGGGCCGGCGGGCTGCAGGCCGGATACCAGGCCAACGCGTTCCGGCCATGGGCCGGCACCCAAAACTGGTGGAACCCGGAGCTCAGGGGCTACACCCGGAATCCGTCGCTGCAGACCGTCATGGATGGCCAGAAGCTCGAGGCCTACACAGCGGCGAACTGCCTCGACTACGCCGATCTGGAGCCGTACATGCTCCCCGCCGGCGCCCGGGCCGACGAGAACTCCTGGTTCGTCGCTCGGCTCGGCGACACACCGACGTGCATGGCGTTTCCCGCGCAGCGCACCATCCTCACGGTCAGCACAGACCACGACGGGGCTACCGCCGAGATCGCCGCGCACCAGTATTTCCGCTGGGTCAGCCAGAGCAGCCGCAAGCGGGACTTCAAGGAACAGTGGGCGCGGTGGCTCGACGAGAGCCAGCCGCTGACCGCCGAAGAAATCCAGGCCGGCCTGAAAACCCTCGAGCAGATTATCGAAAGGAGCGACGATGAACCGGACGATGAATGACACTACCGACGGCATCCTGGTGGCTGACGGGTTCGGCAACGGCCGGTGCCTGTGGGACGAATCCGTCTGCACAGACACGCCGACGCACTTCGTGACGTTCGAGGAGGCCAGCGGCGCGTCCGCCGACGTGTTCTGCGTCCGTCACTACGTGCTGACGCTGGCCCGCCTGTGCCAGATTCACCTGCCGGACTGTGCCGGCGACTTTGCCGGGCACGTAGCCCGCCACGGCGAGCTCTAACACTCACCAACCAATCTGCTCAGGCAGCACCATCCCTACACACCAAACCGGGCACCAACACGAGGAGTCAAGACAAACAATGGCATTTCCCCACGCAAGCTTCGAAACGTACACAGCACTGCGCGACATGGACATCAGTCATCCCGACATTGATGGTGCATGGCGGCTCGGCCAGATGGCGTCCTGGTCACGGTGGGGAACGACCACCGCCGACTTGGAGCCCATTACGGCCCACAGCAAGGACGGCTTCGACCAGCTCCAGCCGTTCACGACACGTGTCATCCTCTTCGCGATCAACCTGGGCGGTTCGTCAATCACCCCGGACCTGGAGGACTGGCGAAACTTTCACACTGAGGGCCATGGCGGCGACACCAAATTGAATTACAGCATTGCCATGGCAAAGGACCGGACGCCCGGAGGGGATCAGATCCCGGCCCTCTACATGACGGACGTCTTCAAGTTGATCGCCACCAAGGATGGGGAAAAGCTGAACAAACAGATCAAATTGGATCTCACGCAGGGCATCGACCACGTGGAACGTTGCGCCGCGATCCTGAGGGACGAGCTGAAGATCTGCATGGACGGCGCCGGCGGACAGGCTCCCACGCTGGTTGCCATGGGCGGCAAAGCATTCAACTGGCTGACGGGCGCGGAGGCGGATAAGCGGATCGCCGACGTCGTGGACGAGGTACTCGGTGACGGCGCCAGCAAGCGTGTCCGGAGAATGCCGCACTACACCTACGGAGGCAAACACGAGGAACGGGCTGCAGCACTCCACCCGGTGCTGGAGGAAATCCACCTGGAGCAACAGAACATGTCGCCGATGCGCTGACAATCCGTTCCCGAGTCCGCCACGGCGAGCTCTAGGCCCGGGCTTCCAGCAACCAGGAACAAGGGGAGGGTGCGTTACGCCCCTCCCTTTGTACTGCCAGGAGATGCACCTTCCCCAGGGCCGTCTAGCCAGGATCTTGCTGGACCCGAGTCCCGGTCCGATACATCAGTTCGGTTGCCAGGCCGGTGACGGGGAGCCGAGGCCGTCGAATTCGGACTGGAAGTCCGTCCCGCTGTAACTGAGGCCAGGGATACTCAGGACGTCGGACAAGTGTAAGAATGCCTGCGGCGCTCTGGCACTTCGGCAGCCGAATGAGAAACCGGCCCGCGATATTCTCATTCTGCATACATTATGAGAAAATCAGGGCAACGCTTTCTCAGGGGGAGACATGACCGAACAGCCACGCGAGACTACCGGCCGGTACGCAGAGTTCGCCCACCGCGAGCCGTCACTGACGCTGGGCGCCGCCGCGGCCGCCGCGACGTGGCCGGGGATCACATACGAGGAATACCCCTGGGACGCCGACCCTGACCATGGCGCGTCCCGGCGGCAGCGGCTGCTGGCCCGCGGACCCTACGAGGCTGCCGTCGTGCCCGAGATCGAAAACCTGGACCCGCAGGTGGATTCCCGCACCCAGGCGCTGGTGGAAGCCGCCACCATGGAGATGGTCCGCTTCGACGCCGAGCTGGGCCAGGACACAGCCCCGTTCGCAGCCCTGCTGCTGCGCAGCGAATCAGCGTCCAGCTCCCAGATCGAGAACCTGACCGCCGGCGCCCGTCGCATCGCCCTGGCGCAGCTGGGGGACACCTCGAGTACGAACGCCTCCCTGATCGCCTCCAACGTCAAGGCGATGCAGGCTGCCATCGACCTGTCCGAGGACCTGTCGGTGGAGAACATCGCCGTCATGCACCACGCGCTGCTGAACGCCTCCGACCAGAACATCGCCGGTGAATACCGCCAGGCGCAGAACTGGATCCGAGGAAACTCACCGCACACCGCCGAGTTCGTCCCGCCGCACCCGGACCGGGTCCTGACGGCGATGGAGGACCTGGTCGCCTTCATGCGCCGCGACGACATCCCGGCGCTGACCCAGGCGGCCATCGCGCACGCCCAGTTCGAAACCATCCACCCGTTCGCCGACGGCAACGGCCGCACCGGACGCGCCATCGTGTCCGCCCTGCTGCGGGCCAAGGGCGTCACCGAGAAAGTCACCATCCCCGTCTCCTCCGGCCTGCTGACCAACACCGGCCTGTACTTCGACGCGCTCGGCGCCTACCGCGAGGGCAGCATCCAGCCCATCGCGGAGCGCTTCGCAGAATCCGGTGTCGATGCAGTGGGCAACGGCAGGCTGCTGGCGGCCGAGATCCGCGGCGTGGAGGACGACTACCTCGAACGCTTCACCCGGGCCCCGGCTTCGGTCCGCCGGATCGTAGCGATGCTCCCCGGGGAGCCGGCCGTCACCGCCGAGATGATCAGCGAACATACCCAGGTTCCGCTGGCCACCGTCTACCGTGCGATCGAGCGGATTGAGGGCGCCGGTGTCCTGACGCCGGCCGGCAAGATCCGCGGCACCCGGGTCTGGGTGGCCGGCGACATCATCGCCGCCCTGGACAACTTCGCGGCCCGCACAGGCCGCCGGACCCGGCACTGAAAAGTTTCTTGCCGGGGCGGTGAGAGGGATTCAAAGCTCCGGACACATTGGTCCTGGCACGCGCTGCCCCCCCGTCCAGAGCCACCTTCAGGGATGTCCGGGATTTGACCGACATTCGGCGAGGACCTGAAGAGGATCAAACGGTATGCATGTCGCCGCGCCACCCAGCTCCCGTACTTCTGGGTCTTGAGCCCTGACCATCGAGGACGGGCTAGAGCATCAACGTCACGAAGATGCATCGGGCGACGATTTTTCACCAGGCACGACGGCCAGTCATTCGCAACTGGTGTACGTCGCGCTCTCCATGCAACCTGACTCGCACCGGAAGGTGTCCGCGCCGACTAATCCGAGGGAACTGTCAATGCGACCGACGCGTAGACACAGCTGTCTATGTTGATCATCCAGGTCTGATCCAGATCCATTGGGATCCTGTAACTACCGTGTTCCTACTGGTCAAGTAGCGGCCCATGAGGTCCGAAGCCCACCGTGTACCGACTGCATCCAGGGCGGAATCGAGCCCGAAATGGAGCTCCTTGGGCTTCCCATGCCGGACGTCAGGCCAGAATAAATAGCCCATAAATATCCCTCCGGTGGGATTACGACAAAAAGAAACCCCGCCTCGCAGGCCGCTAAGCCTGCGAGACGGGGTTTCTCGCTTGTGCACCCCCCGGGACTCGAACCCGGAACCCATTGATTAAGAGTCAATTGCTCTGCCAGTTGAGCTAGAGGTGCATCTGTTGTTTTCGTTCACCGGGGCTTTTTATTTCCCGCGTTGTTCTCCGCAACGACATGAAACTCTACACGAGATTGGCTGTCGTGTGAAATCGAGGGGCGCGGGATGGTCCGGGTCAGCCGGGGAGGTTCAAAATCAGCGCGAAATCAGGGTTTTGCGCGTTGCTGAGGAGCCACAGGCGCCCGTCAGGAGCGAGTGAAACGTTGCGCACCCGGCCGTACTTTCCTGTGAAATAGCTCACAGGATCTCCGGCGAATTCGCCGTTGAGGGGAACGACCCAGAGCCTTTGGCCGCGCAGGGCGCCCAAGTAGGCGGTGCTGCCGACAATTTCGAGTCCGCTGGGGGAAGACTCCGCCGTCGACGGCCACACCACCTTGGCGTCCAGGAAGCCGGGGCGGTGCGGGGCGCCCGTCACCTCGGGCCAGCCGTAGTTGCCGCCCGGCACGATCAGGTTGAGCTCGTCGTTGACGTCCGGGCCGAATTCGCTGGCCCAGAGCCGGCCCGCGCTGTCCCAGGCCAGTCCCTGGACGTTCCTGTGGCCAAAGCTGTAGACCGGGTTATCGCCAAACGGGTTTCCTGGTGCCGGCCTGCCATCCGGAGTGAGGCGGAGGATCTTCCCGCCCAGCGCCGCGCGGTCCTGCGGCTGCTCCCGGCGCTGGGAGTCGCCCGTCCCCACATACAGGAAACCGTCGGGCCCAAAGCGGATCCGGCCGCCGTTGTGCGTGCCGGCCTTGGAAATGCCGGTGAAAACCGGTTCCAAGGCGCCGAGCTCCAGCCTGCCGCCACGTTCCTCCAGCCGCATGCGGGCGATTCTGTTGTCCGCCGCCGCGGTGAAGTAGGCGTAGAGGTAACGGTCCGACGCGAAGTTGGGGGAAAGGGCAAGGCCCAGGAGACCGCCTTCGCCGCCGGGCACGACGCCGGGCACTTTGCCGACCGTGCCGAGCTGTCCGTCTTTGATGGTCCTGAGCAGTGCTGTGTCGCGCTCGGAGATGACCGCGGTGCCGTCGGGTAGATGGACCGTGGACCACGGCAGTTGCAGCCCATTAACCCGGCCCGCAACCGTGGGCTCACCCGCTGACCCGGCCGTACCCGCTGCGCCGGTGGCAGTGCGGTCTCCCGGCTGAACCACGGGCGAGGTTGAGCCGCCGCTGCAGGCGCTCAAGAAAAACAGGACAACGGCAAGCGCCACGGCCCGGGCCGCTGCCCTGCCAGCGAAGCGCCTGCCGGTAAAACGCGGGAGTATCAAGGGACGCGTTGAGAGGGGATAGGTCGGCCGCCCGGACCGCCGGCTACTGCCGTGTCCGGCGCGGCGGCCGAAACCCGGCTGCTTCGGCGTGGGCCGGGGAGGCAAACCACACCTCAGCCCGGGTTTCTTCATACGCCGGGCTGGTCTCGTCGTGGTAGATCATCGACGAGGCATTGCCCTTGACTGTGAAACCCTCAGGGCCGCTTCCGTCGGCCGCCGGAGCCGCTGACCCCTCGCCGTAGGGCTGTTCGGTGGCCAAATGGCCGGTGGGCTCGGCCGTTTGGCTGGCGGAGGCCTCGGCCCCTGCCGGCGAGGCTGCCATCTGCGTCGTTTCCGTGTCAGCGTGACCTGCGGGCTGTGTCCCGGCGTCGGGCACTCCGGGCATCGCCGTGCCGATGCCGGTACCAGCGCCAGTGCTGGTTGAAGTGGCCGTGCCGGTAACGGTGTCCTCGTCGTCGGCCGGTTCCGCGGCTGCCGATTCCGCCCCGGGCAGAGTCGGCGCGTGGGGCTCAGTGTATTCGGGGTGGTGGACGGGCAGGCCTGCCGGTCCAGTCTCCGCAGCAGCGCCAAGCTCGGCGGCCGTCACGGCGTGCGCACCGCGGGCCGGCTCAGCGTGGGCGGCGGTGTGTGTCTCCGCCGGCGGGGCGGTCTCGGACCACTGGGTCTCCCACTCGGCATTGCCCGGGGCTCCCGTTGCTTCCGGGGCGGCCTCGGCGCCCGGCTCGATGGTCGGGGCCGCGGTGGCCGCTGCGGGCTCGGTCGCCTCGGGGGCAGCCGTGGCATCCCGGGCCGCTGCGTCCGGCTCAGGCGCAGGCGCTGCCTCGGGCGCGGCCATCCCGGCACCGGCGGCACCCGACGTCGGACCCGCGGCCCCGGCCGCTGCCGGGCCAACCGGACTGGCCGCCGCCGTCGAACTGGCCGCCGAACCGCTCGCCGCGCCAGACACCGGCGTCGAACCGGCAGGGGTGTCAGAAGAAATGCCGGCAGCAGTGCCGGTGCTGGTGCCTGCGGCGGATGAGGAATCTGCGCCCGGGCGGCTCTTGTTGCGGTTCAGCAGCCGCCAGACCACAGCGACCACCACGATGATGACAACGAGCCAGACGATCCAGTCCATAGCAGAGCCTTTCAGTCCGTATTCAGCCCATGAGGCATGGTTGCCGATGCTTGACGTTACGTCCGGGCAAAGCCGGCTGTCCACCCTCCCGGCGGCCAAATGCCGGGCATTCCTGGAGCGGATCCC
This sequence comes from Arthrobacter sp. 01T425, assembly GCF_056398725.1. Taxonomy (NCBI): domain Bacteria; kingdom Bacillati; phylum Actinomycetota; class Actinomycetes; order Micrococcales; family Micrococcaceae; genus Arthrobacter; species Arthrobacter sp. 01T425. The sequence goes on from NZ_JBFTPY010000022.1 coordinate 29,771, forward strand.
CGGCCCGGTGAGCAACCCGGAACCGGAACCAAACCCGGCCCGGCGTGTAGCCTCGCCTCATGGATTTCAAGCGACTGCAGATACTGCGTGAACTCGCCGGCCGCGGGACCGTAGGCGCCACGGCCGAGGCCATGAAGGTCACGCCATCTGCAGTGTCGCAGCAACTGAAGACCCTCCAGGAGGAACTGGGCGTCGTCCTGGTGGAGAAGTCCGGCAGGGGAGTGCGCCTTACCGAGGCAGGGCTGGCCATGGCAGGCGCCGCCGCCGACGTGTCGACGGCCATGGCGCGGGCGGAAGCAACCATCGACACGTACCGGCGCGGCTGGCAGACGCGGGTGGTGGCAGCCTTCTTTCCCAGCGCCGCGGAGATGTTCCTGCCGGGCATGCTGCACCGGGTCAAGGCCGTCGAGGGGCTGCGGTTCGAGGCGCATTTCGAGGACCCGGGCGTTGCAGGGTTCGCCGGGCTGACCGCGGACTACGACATCGTCCTGGCGCACAGTGTCGACGGTCCGGAAGTCTTCGGCGGCCAGGGCCTGACAGTGGTGCCGCTGCTGGACGAACCCCTGGACGTGGCTTTGCCGGCCGGGCACGCTTTGGCCGGCAAAGCCACACTGTGCGCCGAGGACGTCGTCGGCTTTCCGTGGATGGGAGTCCCGGAGGGATTCCCCTTCGACACCGTGCTGCGCCAGATCGAGGTGCGGGCCGACTCGCAGGCGGTCCGGGCCCAGCAGTTCCCGGATTTGCGGGTCCTGGAAGCCCTGGTCAGCGCCGGGCACGGGCTGAGCCTGCTGCCGCGGTACACGGCGGTCAGCAACCAGGGCCGGGGGTTCGTCCTGCGCCCGCTCGAGGGTGTGAAGGCCAGCCGGAGCATCGTGGCGCTGGCCCGTCCGGACGTCGCGGCCCGGACCACCATCCAGCAGGTCCTGGCGATGCTCAAGGCCGAGGCCCAAGGTGTCGCCGAGGCCCCGGAACTGCGTGACACGGCTCACCAGGCCTAGGTCAAATCGGGTCCCGGTTTCATGATGTGAGACGAGGGTCCACTATTTGATCGAAATATTCCCGGTTTTCCGCTTAACGCTCCGTTCTTGGGTCGTTGGCGCCTGTAGCAGAGCCCTAGACTTTGAGCCATGAGTCAGGACACCCACACAGCAGCAGACACCAAGCCGGACATCAAGCCCCGCAGCCGGGTCGTTACCGATGGAATCCACGCCGCCCCCGCGCGCGGCATGTTCCGGGCGGTCGGCATGGGCGACGACGACTTCGCCAAGCCGCAAATCGGCGTGGCGAGCTCGTGGAACGAGATCACCCCCTGCAACCTTTCGTTGAACCGGCTCGCCCAGGGCGCCAAGGAAGGCGTCCACGCCGGCGGCGGGTTCCCCATGCAGTTCGGCACCATCTCCGTCTCGGACGGCATCTCCATGGGCCACGAGGGCATGCACTTCTCCCTGGTCTCCCGCGAAGTCATCGCCGACTCCGTCGAGACGGTCATGCAGGCCGAGCGGATCGACGGCTCTGTGCTCCTGGCCGGCTGCGACAAGTCGCTGCCAGGCATGCTCATGGCCGCGGCCCGCCTGGACCTGGCCGCCGTGTTCCTCTACGCCGGCTCCATCATGCCCGGCTGGGTAAAGCTCGAGGACGGCTCCGAAAAGGAAGTCACCCTCATCGACGCGTTCGAGGCCGTCGGCGCGTGCGCCGCCGGCAAGATGAGCCGCGAGGACCTGGACCGCATCGAAAAGGCCATCTGCCCGGGCGAGGGCGCCTGCGGCGGCATGTACACCGCCAACACCATGGCCTGCATCGGCGAGGCCCTGGGCATGTCCCTGCCAGGCTCGGCCGCACCGCCCTCCGCGGACCGCCGCCGCGACGCCTTTGCGCACAAGTCCGGCGAAGCCGTGGTCAACCTCCTGCGCCTGGGCATCACCGCCCGCGACATCATGACGCGCAAGGCGTTCGAGAACGCCATCGCCGTCACGATGGCCTTTGGCGGTTCCACCAACGCCGTGCTGCACCTGCTCGCGATCGCCCGCGAAGCCGAGGTGGAGCTGACGCTGGAGGACTTCAACCGGATTGGCGACAAGATCCCGCACCTGGGCGACCTCAAGCCGTTCGGCCGCTACGTCATGACCGACGTCGACAAGATCGGCGGCGTGCCGGTGATCATGAAGGCACTGCTCGACGCCGGCCTGCTGCACGGTGACTGCCTCACCGTCACCGGCAAGACCGTGGCCGAGAACCTCGCCGCGATCAACCCGCCGGACCTGGACGGCAAGATCCTGCGCGCACTGGACAACCCGATCCACAAGACCGGCGGCATCACCATCCTGCACGGCTCGATGGCCCCGGAAGGAGCTGTCGTCAAGAGCGCCGGCTTCGACGCCGACGTCTTCGAGGGCACGGCCCGCGTGTTCGAACGCGAACAGGGCGCGCTCGATGCCCTGGACAAGGGTGAGATCCACAAGGGCGACGTCGTCGTGATCCGCTACGAAGGCCCCAAGGGCGGCCCCGGCATGCGCGAGATGCTCGCCATCACCGGCGCCATCAAGGGCGCGGGCCTGGGCAAGGACGTCCTGCTGCTGACCGACGGACGGTTCTCCGGCGGAACCACCGGCCTGTGCATCGGCCACGTCGCGCCGGAAGCCGTCGACGGCGGCCCCATCGCGTTCGTCAAGGACGGCGACCGGATCCGCGTGGACATCGCGGCCCGCACCTTCGACCTCTTGGTCGACGGCGCCGAGCTCGAGGCCCGCAAGGTCGGCTGGGAGCCGCTCCCGGCCAAGTTCACGAAGGGTGTGCTCGCCAAGTACGCCAAGCTCGTCCACAGCGCCTCCACGGGCGCGTATTGCGGCTGATCCTCCGGGCCTGGGTGACCAGGCTTAATACGGGAAGCTCCGAGGGGCCCCGAACGCACGGCGTCCGCGCCGGGTGTTCGGGGTAGGAGATTCCCGCCTGCCGCCGATGGCTGCAGGCTCTCCAAGGGAAAACGATGGTCCCAACCAGTGGACACCGTTGTCCAAATAGTGAGACACGGGCCGGGCTCGTTGACACCCGTCTCACTCAGAGGGAAAACTGAACGCATGATCGAGATCGTTACAGCCGGAGTCACTGAATTTGAGTGCACTGCAGTCGAGAGCGCTGCAGGTGTTTCCGTCGTACTTACCAAGCGCGTGGCTCATTAGCCTTCACTGGTAAAGAACCGTCACGCGCAACCCCTCGAAGAGCCCGCCGGCTGAGGGGTTTTTTTATTTCCCGCTTCACCAGCCGCACCACCAGAACAATCCAGTAGTTCCACGATCACCGAAGATCCACAAAGGAAGAGTCCGATGAGCAAAGGATCGCCGATCAGCCCCTCGCTGATGGCCACCAAGTCCACTGGAGCCCACAAGGCTCCGGAACGCGTCGAACGTCCGGCTGACGCCGGCGTCGACTCTGCTGCCGTCTCTCCTGTCCTCGGACCGAACAACGTCGTACCCCCGACGGTCATGACCGGTTCGCAAGCAATTGTCCGCTCGCTCGAAGAACTCGGCGTCCAGGACATTTTCGGTTTGCCCGGTGGCGCGATCCTGCCCACCTACGACCCCTTGATGGCTTCCAAAATGAACCACGTTCTGGTCCGTCACGAACAGGGAGCCGGCCACGCCGCGCAAGGCTACGCCATGGTTACCGGACGGGTTGGCGTCTGCATCGCCACCTCGGGCCCGGGTGCCACCAACCTCGTTACCGCCATCATGGACGCCCACATGGACTCCGTGCCGATAGTGGCCATTACCGGCCAGGTCTCCAGCGGGGTGATCGGCACCGACGCCTTCCAGGAAGCGGACATCGTCGGGATCACCATGCCGATCACGAAGCACTCCTTCCTGGTCACGGACCCCAACGACATTCCGCATGTGATGGCCGAGGCGTTCCACCTGGCGTCCACCGGACGCCCGGGCCCGGTCCTCGTGGACGTCGCCAAGGACGCCCAGCAGGGCCAGATGACGTTCTCCTGGCCGCCCAAGATCGATCTCCCGGGATACCGGCCGGTGGTGCGCGGCCACAGCAAGCAGGTCCGCGAGGCCGCCCGGCTCATTTCCGGTGCCAGCAAGCCCGTGCTCTACGTCGGCGGCGGAGTGGTCAAGGCCCACGCCTCGGCAGAGCTGCGTGAACTGGCCGAGCTGACCGGCGCCCCCGTGGTCACCACCCTGATGGCCCGGGGCGTGTTCCCGGACTCGCACCCGCAGCACGTGGGCATGCCGGGCATGCACGGCACGGTTTCCGCCGTGACAGCCCTGCAGCAGTCGGACCTGCTGATCACCCTGGGCGCGCGGTTCGATGACCGCGTGACCGGCATCCTGAAGTCCTTCGCCCCGAACGCCAAGGTCATCCACGCCGACATCGATCCGGCGGAAATCTCCAAGAACCGCACGGCCGACGTCCCGATTGTCGGCTCGGTCAAGGAGATCATCCCGGAGCTGACCGAGGCCCTGCGCCTGCAGTTCGAAGCCTTCGGCACCCCGGACCTGACCACCTGGTGGGCCTTCCTTAACAACCTCAAGGAAACCTACCCGCTCGGCTGGACCGAACCCGAGGACGGCCTCAGCGCCCCGCAGCGCGTCATCGAACGCATCGGCGCCCTGACCGGTCCCGAGGGCGTCTATGTCGCCGGCGTCGGACAGCACCAGATGTGGGCCTCACAGTTCATCAAGTACGAACGCCCGCACGCCTGGCTCAACTCCGGCGGCGCCGGCACCATGGGCTACGCCGTGCCGGCGGCCATGGGCGCCAAGGTGGGCGAACCGGACCGCGTGGTCTGGGCGATCGACGGCGACGGCTGCTTCCAGATGACCAACCAGGAACTGGCCACCTGCGCGATCAACAAGATCCCCATCAAGGTCGCCATCATCAACAACTCCTCCCTGGGCATGGTCCGGCAGTGGCAGACCCTCTTCTACGAGGGCCGCTACTCCAACACCGACCTCAACACCGGACATGACACGGTCCGCATCCCGGACTTCGTCAAGCTGGCGGACGCCTACGGCTGCGCTGCCTTCCGGTGCGAACGCGACGAGGACATCGACGCCACCATCCAGAAGGCGCTGGAGATCAATGACCGCCCGGTGGTCATCGACTTCGTCGTGAGCCCCAACTCGATGGTGTGGCCGATGGTCCCCGCGGGGGTCAGCAACGACCAGATCCAGGTTGCCCGCAACATGACCCCGGAATGGGAAGAGGAGGACTGAACATGACCCGCCACACATTGTCCGTTCTGGTCGAAGACAAGCCCGGTGTGCTGACCCGCGTCGCCAGCCTCTTCGCCCGCCGGGCCTTCAACATCAATTCCCTGGCCGTCGGCCCCACCGAGGTCCCGGGCATGTCCCGGATGACCGTGGTGGTCGACGCCGATGGCGAGCTGATCGAACAGGTCACGAAGCAGCTGAACAAGCTGGTCAACGTGATCAAGATCGTCGAGCTCACCTCCGAATCTTCCGTACAGCGTGACCACATCCTGGTCAAGGTACGTGCGGATGCCGCAACACGCCTGCAGGTCACCCAGGCTGCAGACCTGTTCCGCGCTTCAGTGGTCGACGTCTCCACAGAGTCGGTGGTCATTGAGGCAACGGGCCACCCCGAGAAGCTCACGGCACTCTTGTCAGTGCTGGAGCCTTTCGGCATCCGCGAAATCGTGCAGTCCGGCACCCTGGCCGTTGGGCGGGGATCCCGCTCCATGAGTGACAGGGCCCTCCGCAGCGCGTAACACCGCCGGAGCCGCCCCGTTGTACCGCAGCACCACAGACAATATCTACGAAGAATCCACTCAAAAGGAGACACCCCAGTGACTGAAATGTTTTACGACGACGACGCCGACCTGTCGATCATCCAGGGCCGCACCGTCGCCGTCATCGGTTACGGCTCCCAGGGCCACGCCCACGCCCTCAGCCTCCGCGATTCCGGCGTTGACGTCCGCGTCGGCCTGAAGGAAGGCTCGAAGTCCCGCGCCAAGGCCGAGGCCGAGGGCCTGCGGGTCCTGAACGTTGCCGACGCCGTCGCCGAGGCCGACCTCATCATGGTCCTGACCCCGGACCAGGTCCAGCGCCATGTGTACGCCGAGGACATCGCCCCGAACCTGCAGCCGGGCGACGCCCTGTTCTTCGGCCACGGCTTCAACATCCGCTACGGCTACATCCAGCCCCCGGCCGACGTCGACGTCGCCCTCGTCGCCCCCAAGGGCCCGGGCCACATCGTGCGCCGCGAATTCGAAGCCGGCCGCGGCGTGCCGGACCTGATCGCCGTCGAGCAGAACCCGTCCGGCAAGGCCAAGGAACTGGCCCTGTCCTACGCCAAGGCGATCGGCGGCACCCGTGCGGGCGTCATCGAGACCACCTTCACCGAAGAGACCGAAACCGACCTCTTCGGCGAGCAGGCTGTCCTTTGCGGCGGCGCCTCGCAGCTGATTCAGTACGGCTTCGAAACCCTCACCGAGGCCGGCTACAAGCCCGAGGTCGCCTACTTCGAGGTGCTGCACGAGCTCAAGCTGATCGTCGACCTCATGGTCGAGGGCGGCATCGCCAAGCAGCGCTGGAGCGTCTCGGACACCGCGGAATACGGCGACTACGTCTCCGGCCCCCGCGTCATCACCCCGCAGGTGAAGGAAAACATGAAGGCTGTCCTCGCGGACATCCAGGACGGCACCTTCGCCAAGCGCTTCATCGACGACCAGGACGCCGGTGCGCCGGAGTTCAAGGCGCTGCGCAAGAAGGGTGAGGACCACCCGATCGAGGCCACCGGCCGCGAACTGCGCAAGCTGTTCTCCTGGATCAAGAACGAAGACGACTACACCGAAGGAACAGTCGCGCGCTAGGCATTGCCCGGCAGGGGAGCCGGACACCACATCCTGGGGTCCGGCTTCCCTGCTGTCCAGCACCACCCGCACCACCCGATTCACCAAAATCCCCACCAGATACACAAGAGAGCTAAAGAGGTCACCGGTGACAAGCACCAAACCTGTCGTACTCCTCGCTGAGGAACTTTCGCCCGCCACAGTCGAGGCCCTCGGCCCGGACTTTGAAATCCGCCAGACTGACGGCTCCGACCGTTCCCAGCTGCTCTCCGCGATCGCCGACGTCGACGCGATCCTGGTCCGCTCCGCCACCCAGCTGGACGCCGAGGCCATCGCCGCCGCCAAGAACCTCAAGGTCATCGCCCGCGCCGGCGTCGGCCTGGACAACGTGGACATCAAGGCGGCCACCCAGGCCGGGGTCATGGTGGTCAACGCGCCGACCTCCAACATCGTCTCCGCCGCCGAACTGACCGTCGGGCACATCCTGAGCCTCGCCCGCCACATCCCGCAGGCCAGTTCCGCCCTCAAGGACGGGGAGTGGAAGCGCTCCAAGTACACCGGCATCGAGCTCTTCGAGAAGAAGATCGGCATCATCGGCCTCGGCCGGATCGGCGCCCTGGTCGCCGCCCGCCTGAAGGGCTTCGACACCAAGATCCTCGCATACGACCCCTACATCACCTCCGCCCGGGCCGCCCAGCTCGGCGTGCAGCTGGTGACGCTCGACGAGCTCCTGGCCCAGTCGGACTTCATCACCATCCACATGCCCAAGACCCCGGAAACTGTCGGCATGCTCGGCGCCGAGGCGTTCAAGAAGATGAAGAGCACGGCGTACGTCGTCAACGTCGCCCGCGGCGGCCTGGTGGACGAGGAAGCCCTCTACACCGCGCTGCAGGCCGGTGACATCGCCGGCGCCGGCGTCGACGTCTTCTCCAAGGAACCCAGCACCGACCTGCCGTTCTTCAAACTCGACAACGTCGTGGTGACCCCGCACCTGGGCGCCTCCACCGACGAGGCCCAGGAAAAGGCCGGCGTCTCCGTCGCCAAGTCCGTCCGCCTGGCCCTGGCCGGCGAACTGGTCCCCGACGCCGTCAACGTCGCCGGCGGTGTCATCGCACCGGACGTCCGCCCCGGCATCCCGCTGATGGAAAAGCTGGGCCGCATCTTCACCGCGCTGACCCATGCCTCCCTCACCCAGTTCGACGTCGAGGTGGCCGGCGAAATCTCCTCGCTCGATGTCAAGGTCCTGGAACTCGCGGCGCTCAAGGGCATCTTCGCCGACGTCGTGACCGAGCAGGTCTCCTACGTCAACGCACCCGTCATCGCCGAGCAGCGCGGCATCAACGTCCGCCTCATCACCACGCCGGACACCGAGTCGTACCGCAACGTCCTGACCCTGCGCGGCGCCCTCAGCGACGGCAGCCAGATCTCCGTCGCCGGAACCCTGACGGGCCCGAAGCAGATCCAGAAACTGGTCGGCGTCAACGGCTACGAGGTGGAAATCCCGATCAGCGAACACCTCGTGGTGGTTGCCTACTCGGACCGCCCTGGCGTGATCGGCACGATCGGCCACATCCTGGGCATGAACAACATCAACATCGCCGGCATGCAGGTGGCACGCCAGACGGAAGGCGGCCAGGTGCTGGCCCTGCTGACCATCGACAGCTCCGTTCCCCAGCAGGTCCTTGACGCGATCAAGGCCGGGATCGGCGCTGACATGGTCCGCGAGGTTGACCTCGAGGACTGAAATCCTCCCCGCGTGGCCCCGGCGGCGGCATGACCGCCGCCGGCGGCCACGAGAGGCCGGCCGGTCTGCGTACAATGGCTAGGACCGAATTTCGGGTCTTGGCCGGCAGACCGGCCTTTACTTTTGCACGCCCGGCACGGGACGCCTTCACTTCCTCAGGAAATGAACTGCGGCGTGCGCACGCAATCCAGCTTTCAGGAGCCCAATGAACGCCGTCCAGAGGTTCATCAGAAGCAGAGTGCTTTTGCTGACCGCGTCCATTTTGATCGTGGCCATGTGCCTGTCCGTGCTCGTCCAGGGTCAGTCCCAGGCGGCGCTGAGCAGGACCGTGGACCAAAACTCCCGGGGGCTCTATGACGTCCTGGTGCAGGCCAAGGCGAAGGATAACGGCGGCCTGATGCAGCCGGACATCGCCACCGGCCAGGGCGGCATCAGCTTCGAGCAGCTGGATTCCATCCGCAAGCTCTCCGGCACCTCTGTGGCCGCCCCCATCAGCCTGGTCTCGCGTGTGACGCAGAACCTGGAGTCGCCGCGGCTGGACGCCACCGACTACCTGGGCTTCAACGCGGGCCTCGCGGGCACCTCCGGCGACCCGACCGCCACGGATCCGAGCAAGTGGCCGGCCGCGGAATCGGTACTGAGCGACACGCCAAAGAAATACCGCCTCACGGCCAGCGCCGTCAGCTCCGACGGCCACTCCGACCAGACCCTGTTCAAGACCACGGCCGAGGGCTCCCTCGGAAAGGCGAAGCTGGTCGAGGAACAGGTCGACGGCGGCAAGAACGTCCGTATCCAGGGCCCGGAGGGCGAGACCGGCATCAAGTTCCCCACCCCGGCCGGCGGCTCCGAGCACAACCTCTTCAACCTCTCCGTTTCCCTGCCGATGGCCCCGCAGGTGACCGAGTCCGTCGTCGCCGTCGACCCCGTCTCCGAACGGGCGCTGCTTGGCACGGCCGGTGACTTCCTGTCCCCGCTGGAGAAGGCCCCGCCCGCGGACGCCCGCAACGCCGGCGCGATCGGCCGGCACTTCGAGAGCCTCTTCACCAACGGCATCAGCATGGACGAACTCAAGGAAGGCCCGGACTTCCTCGGCGTCAAGCTCAAGTACTGGGCACCGCTGATGACCCAGTACCAGCAGGCCAAGCGCGACGGCCAGCTCACCGACGATTCCCAGGCCATCCCGCTGATCGTGCGCTCGGGCACCGCCCTGGACCTGAAGTACTCGGTCAAAATCGAGGAAATCGACGACTCCGGCAACGTCACCAAGGACGTCGGCACCGTGACCCGCTCGCTGGACAAGGACTACCTGCCGTTCGTTTCCAAGTCCCCGTTCGCCCTCGCCTGGCCCGGGTCCAAGGACCTCTCCCAGCTCATGGGCGACACCGGATCCTTCAGCCAGGGCCTCTACAACCCGGCCACCTGGACCACCAACTTTGCCGCCGCCCCGACATACAAGGACGGCGAAACCGCCGCCAACGGCGCCGTTGACAAGAGCGCCACGCCCGGTGACTGGGTCACCGTGAACCGGCTGCCGGACAAGGCCGCCAACGGCGAAGCCGTCGACCAGACCCAGCGCGAGCCTGTAGACGAGCGCTCGTACCGCCAGAACCTCGAAACCGGCAAGAAGCTGGCCACGCCGCTGGCCATGGTCTACGGCACCTTCGACGCCGCGAACGTCAAGGAAGCTGCCGGCGACGTCAACCGGCTGCCCCTGGGCGGCTATGACCCCGCGCCGTTCACCCTGACCAAAGACGCGTCCGGCAAGGACGTCAACACCGAACTCAAGCCGTCGCTGAGCGCCACAGGCCTGGTCAGCCAGTCCGCCGGAGCCATCACCGACTACTACGGCCTCGCCGCCGCCCGCGGCTACGATGCAAACGCCCACGTGATCGACGCCGTCCGGGTCCGCGCCAAGGTCCCGGGCAGCTGGAAGCAGGCGCAGCCCGAGGTGGAGAAGCTCGCCAACGAGATCCGCGACATGGGCCTGCAGGCCACCGTGGTGGCCGGTTCGGCCCGCGAAGACGCCAGCATCGCCGTTCCCGGCTACTCCAAGGACGACGCCGGCAAGGAATCGCCGCTGGGCACCGTGCAGCAGTCGTGGGTCCGCCAGGACGCCGCGGACGCCGTGTCCGGCTCGCTGACCGCCACGAACCTGACCCTGCTGTTCCTGACCCTCTGCGGTGCTGCCCTCCTGACCGGCGCGTCCACCGTCAGCTACATCCGCAAACGCCGCAGCGAGGCCGGTACCTTGCGCGCCATGGGCTGGACCCAGCGCAAGATCCGTTCCTGGGTGCTGGCCGAATTCGGCGTCGGCGCCGCGCTGCTGGCCGTCGTCGGGATCGTCCTGAGCCTGATCAGCTGGAGCACCGCCACCGCGGTGGTCTCGGCGTCGGTCCTGGTGCTGTACGCCGGTGCCGCGTTCATCGCGGCGCAGCAGCTGCGCCACCGCGACGTCGTGGACCAGGAGCCGCAACACGATGAACGGCTCATCGCGGTCGATTCCCCGCTGACCTTCGCGAACCGGCAGCTGAGCACCAACAAGTTCAACACCATCTCCCTGGCCGTTGCCGTCGGTGTCTTCGCCGCGGCCGTCGGCGGACTCGTCGCCCTGCTGATCGACATTCCGCGGGCCGCCGGCGCCAGCGCCCTCAGCGGGCTGGCCGCGGCCAGCATCGCCCTGCCCAGCATCATCCTGGGCGTGTCCGGTGTTGCCGTCGGGCTGCTGCTGACCATGGTCACCGGCCGCTTCGAGCTGCAGGCCAAGCGCCAGTACCTGGGCACGCTGCGGGCCATGGGCTGGAACCCGGACATGCTGGGCCAGGTCCGCTTCTTTGAAAACGCCATGGTGGGAACCGTCGCGCTGCCGCTGGGTGTTGTGGGCGCCCTCGGCATCGGCCTCCTCCTGGCCCCCTACGCCGCGCTGTGGGCCGCAATTGCCGGTCTCGTAGCTGTACTTTGCTGGATTCCGATTGCAACGAAAGTGGTCCAATGACTAACGAGCTGAACCTTGACCGGGAGGCACACGACCGGATGACCGCCAGCACCCGTCGCGGTGCGCACAAGACCCGCGCCAACACAATCGTGAAGGCCACGGACCACGCCACCCCGCTGGAACTGAGCAACATCACCATCCACTACGGCGGCGGCAAGGGCGGTGCCGAGGCCGTCAACGTCGTGGACGACTTCAACATGACCCTGCACGCCGGCGAAATGCACTGCGTCGCGGGCCGCTCCGGCTCGGGCAAGACCAGCATCCTGACCGTCGGCGCGGGACTGACCCTGCCGACGTCGGGCCGGGTGTTCTGGGAAGGCGACTCGCTCGAGACCATGGGCGACGACGAGATCGCCGACCGCCGCCGGGCCCTGATCGGCTACGTCGACCAGGGCGGTGCGCTGATCGACGGGATGAGCGCGCTCGAGAACGTCCTGCTGCCGGCCGTGCCGGACGGCGAGGTCGAGAAGCGCCGCGACATGGCCAAGGACCTCCTGGACCTCGTGGGCCTGGGCCGGCGCATGCGCCACCGTCCGGCGCAGCTTTCCGGCGGTGAACGCCAGCGCGTCGCGATCGCCCGCGCGCTCATCCTCGGCACCCGCGTCCTGGTGGTCGACGAGCCCACGGCCAGCCTGGACCGGGCCGCGGCCAACCGCATCATCAGCATCCTCAAGGACACCACCTCGGACGGCATTGCCGTGCTGGTGGCTTCACATGACCACGAACTGGTCCGCCAGAGCGATACCCTCACAGAACTGATCTAGATTTAGACCGTGACTTCAACTGACAAGACCCCGTTCTACATCACCACGGCCATCACGTACCCCAACGGGGTGCCGCACATCGGCCATGCGTACGAGTACATCGCCACCGATGCGATGGCCCGGTTCAAGCGCCTGGACGGGTACGACGTCTTCTTCCTGACCGGAACTGACGAGCACGGCATGAAGATCGCCCAGACCGCCGAGAAGGAAGGGCTGGCGCCCAAGGATCTGGTGGACCGGAACGCCGAGATCTACAAGGCGGCGCACGCGGCCCTGGGGGTCTCCTACGACCGTTTCATCCGCACCACGGACGCCGACCACTACGCGGCGTCGCAGGCCATCTGGAAGAAGATGGAAGCCAACGGGGACATCTACCTGTCCAAGTACGAAGGCTGGTACTCGGTCCGCGACGAGGCGTTCTACGTCGAGGACGAGACCGTGGTCAAGGACGACGGGATCCGCTACTCACGCGAATCCGACACCGAGGTCACCTGGACGGCCGAGGAGAGCTACTTCTTCCGGCTCTCCGCCTATCAGGACAAACTGCTGGCGCTCTACGAGGCCCACCCGGAATTCGGTGCCCCGCAGTCCCGGTTCAACGAGGTCATCAGCTTCGTCCGGCGCGGTCTGGAGGACCTGTCCATCAGCCGCACCACGTTCGACTGGGGCGTACCCGTGCCCGGCAACGACAAGCACGTCATGTACGTGTGGGTCGATGCGCTGACCAACTACCTGACCGGCGTCGGCTACCCGGACGTCGACTCGGACTCCTTCAAGAAGTTCTGGCCGGCCGACGTCCACGTGATCGGCAAGGACATCTCCCGCTTCCACGCCATCTACTGGCCGGCGTTCCTCATGAGCGCCGGACTGGAGCTGCCGAAGCGGATCATGATCCACGGCTTCCTGCAGAACAACGGCGTCAAGATGTCCAAGTCGCTGGGCAACGTGGTGGCCCCCGCGGACTTCGTGGCCCAGTACGGCCTGGACCAGGTGCGCTACTTCTTCCTGCGCGAGGTCCCCTTCGGCGCGGACGGCAACTACAACCACGAGGCAATCGTGGGCCGGATGAATTCGGACCTCGCCAACAACTTCGGCAACCTGGCCCAGCGGTCGCTGTCCATGGTGGCCAAGAACTGCGAGGGCCGCGTGCCCGCGCCCGGCGCATTTTCCGCCGAGGACACCGCGATTCTGGCCCAGGCCAACGGACTGCTTGACGCCGCCCGGGCCGCGTTCGAGAAGCAGGAGTTCAGCCGCGCACTGGAGGCCATCTGGGCTGTCCTGGGGGACACCAACGCCTACTTCGCCGAGCAGGCCCCGTGGGTGCTGCGCAAGACCGACGTCGAACGCATGAACACGGTGCTTTACGTGACGCTTGAGGTGCTGCGGATCGTCGCGATCCTGGCCCAGCCGGTCATGCCGGTGGCGACGGCGGCGATCCTGCACACGCTCGGCCAGCCCGAGGGCGGGGCGCGCCAGTTCTCGGCCCTGGACACGCCGATCGCCGCCGGCACGGAACTGCCCGCCCCGGCCCCGGTGTTCCCGAAGTACGAGGAACCCGCCGACGCCTGAGCCTGCACTTCCCCGGACGCTCCCGCACCCCCTGATCCGGGGGAGCGGGGGCGTTTTGCTTACCCGGGCAACGGGGGTGATCGAATAGTGAGACAACTTGACCAGAATGTGGATCACTTGGCTACGCTGAAAATATGAGCGCATCCACGATTGATCTGGCAGTCATCCCGGGCGACGGCATCGGCCCGGAGGTCACCGCCGAAGCCCTGAAGGTCCTTGAAAAGGCCGCGGCCGCAGAAGGGATCGTGCTCCAGCAGACCCATTACAAGCTGGGGGCGGAGCACTGGCTCGCGACGGGGGAGACCCTCCCCGCGGCCACCCTCGCCGACCTCCGCACCCGCGACGCCATCTTGTTCGGCGCCGTCGGCGCGGCCCCCGGCGACACCCGGATCCCCTCCGGCATCATCGAGCGCGAGCTCCTGCTGAAGCTGCGCTTCAGCCTGGACCACTTCGTCAACCTGCGGCCCTCCCGCCTGTACACCGGCGTCGGCAGCCCGCTCGCGAACCCCGGCGAGATCGACTTCATCGTGGTCCGCGAGGGCACCGAGGGCCCTTACGTGGGCAACGGCGGCACGCTGCGCGCCGGCACCCCCCACGAGGTGGCCACCGAGGTGTCCCTGAACACCGCCCACGGCGTGGAGCGTGTGGTCCGCGACGCGTTCCGCCGGGCCAACGACCGCCCCCGCAAGAAGCTCACCCTCGTGCACAAGCACAACGTCCTGGTCTTCGCCGGCCAGCTCTGGAAGCGCACGGTCGAGGCCGTGGCCCAGGAGTTCCCCGACGTCACGCACGACTACCTGCACGTGGACGCCGCCACGATTTTCATGGTCACCGATCCGGCCCGGTTCGACGTGATCGTCACCGACAACCTGTTCGGCGACATCATCACCGACCTCGCGGCGGCCGTGACCGGCGGGATCGGCCTCGCCGCCTCCGGCAACCTCAACATGGACCGCACCGCGCCGTCCATGTTCGAACCGGTCCACGGGTCCGCCCCGGACATCGCCGGCCAGCAGAAGGCCGACCCCACCGCCGCCATCCTCTCCGCGGCGCTCCTGCTCGACCACCTCGGCTTCGCCGGCGCCGCCCGGAAGATCGAGGCGGCCGTCACGGCCGACGTCGAAGCCCGCGACGGCGCCGTCCGCACCACCAGCGCGATCGGCGACGCCATCGCGGCGGCGCTGTAGGCCCCGCCTGCATTTCCTGCACGGCAGGCGACTGCAGACACCGCAAAACCGTGCTGCCAACGGGCGTAAGCTTGTTTCGAATCACCAATATGCTGCCGTGGTCCGAGGGTGAACCACGTTCCCACACCAGGCAGCCGATCGTGGAGGAACCATGACTCAGACTGCCCATGGCGTCGAATTCACCCAGCACCTGTCGGAGACCCCGAAGTCTGCTGAAGAGCGTGCCGCCATCCTGGCAAACCCGGGATTCGGCGACTATTTCACCGACCACACCGCGATTGTGGACTACAGCGTCGACGCCGCCGGCAACGGCGGCTGGCACGACGCGCGCGTTGAGCCCTACGGCCCGATTTCCCTCGACCCGTCCGCCGCCGTGCTGCACTACGGCCAGGAGATCTTCGAGGGCCTCAAGGCCTACCGCCACGCCGACGGCTCGGTCTGGACGTTCCGGCCCGAGGCCAACGCCGCCCGGCTGAACAAGTCCGCCCGGCGCCTGGCCCTGCCCGAACTCCCGGAAGAGTACTTCCTCGGCGCCATCCGCGAGCTCGTCGCGGCAGACAAAGACTGGGTCCCCGCCGGCGACGGCGAAGCCCTGTACCTGCGGCCCTTCATGATCGCCACCGAGGCGTTCCTGGGCGTGCGGGCAGCGCGCGAGGTTTCCTTCCGCGTGATCGCCTCCCCGGCCGGCAACT
This sequence comes from Arthrobacter sp. 01T425, assembly GCF_056398725.1. NCBI lineage: Bacteria > Bacillati > Actinomycetota > Actinomycetes > Micrococcales > Micrococcaceae > Arthrobacter > Arthrobacter sp. 01T425. The sequence continues at coordinate 45,536 of NZ_JBFTPY010000022.1, forward strand.
ACTTCGGCGGCGAACTCAAGCCCGTCTCCATCTGGATCTCGCGCGAATACGCCCGCGCCGGCCGCGGCGGAACAGGCGCCGCCAAGTGCGGCGGCAACTACGCTGCCTCGCTGATCGCCCAGCAGGAGGCCGAGGCCAACGGCTGCAAGCAGGTCCTCTTCCTGGACCAGTTCAACGACAACGCTGTCGAGGAACTCGGCGGCATGAACGTTTTCTTCGTCATGAAGGACGGCTCGCTCGTCACCCCGGCGCTCTCCGGCACCATCCTGGAGGGGATCACCCGGATGTCCGTGATCCAGGTGGCCCGGGACATGGGCCGTGAAGTCACCGAACGCAAGATCACCCTGGATGAGTGGCGCGACGGTGTTGCCTCGGGACACATTGCCGAGGTCTTCGCCTGCGGCACCGCCGCGGTCATCACCCCCATCGGCGTGCTCAAGGACACCACCGAGTTCATCGGTTCCGAGGACGCCACGGCGGGGGAGACCACCCTGGCCATCCGCGCCCAGCTGCTCGGGATCCAGACCGGCACCGTGGAGGACACCCACGGCTGGCTGACCCGGCTGGCCTAGCCACAGAACGTTTTAGTGCACGACGGCGGTCCCCACCTTCGGGTGAGGGCCGCCGTCGGCGTCTGTGGTCCCGGGCTGGGGCCAACGAAGCCCGATTCAATGCAAGGATGGGTCCGTGACCTCCGAGACATCCCGCGGCATTGTCCGCAGCAGTGAGCTGACCCGGTTCCGCCTCGCCCCGAATCCGGGCCCCATGAGCCTGGATGGAACCAACTCCTATCTCATTGGCGCCCCGGGGGCGGCGGCAAGGGTCGCCGTCGACCCCGGGCCCCTCGACGGGCCGCACCTTCAGGCGCTGGCCGGCGAGGGACCGGTCGAACTCATCCTGATCACGCACCGGCACGCAGACCACACCGCGGCCGCCGAGAGGTTTTCGGCCTTGACGGGCGCACCGGTCCGGGCCGCGGACCCCGCCCACTGCCACGGCGCACCCCCGCTGCAGGACGGCGAAACCATCCGGGCGGCCGGAACTGACATCCGGGTTCTGGCGACGCCGGGCCACACCTCGGATTCGCTGTGCTTCCACCTGCCGCAGGATGGCCCGCACGGCTCGGTGCTGACCGGGGACACGATTCTGGGCTCCGGAACCACGGTGCTGGACTACCCCGACGGCACCCTCCGGGACTACCTCGACTCGCTGGACCGGCTCGAACGCCTCGGGCCCGCCACGGTGCTCCCGGCCCACGGCCCCGTGCTGCCGGCCCTGGACGCCGTCGCCCGCGCCTACCGGGACCACCGGCGGGGCCGGCTCGAACAGGTCCGGGCAGCCCTCGCGGCACTGGGCGCCGCCGCCGATGTCCGCTCCGTCACGGACGCCGTGTACGCCGACGTCGACCCCTCCGTCCGCCGCGCCGCGGAGCTCTCCGTCGCCGCGCAGCTGGACTACCTGCGCACCGAGGGGACGGTAGGGTAGGAACCATGCGTATCGCCCGGTTTGTAGTCGATTCTGATCCCCTCTACGGCATCGTGGAAGGTGAGCCCGGCAGTGAGGAAGTCACTGTCATCAAGGGCGACCCCTTCTTCCACGGCGTGGAACGAACCCCCATGAAGCACAAGCTGGAGGACGTCCGCCTGCTGGCGCCGATCATCCCGCGCAGCAAGGTCATCGGCGTCGGCCGCAACTTCGCGGAGCACGCCCGGGAACTCGGCAACGAGGTCCCGGCGCAGCCCCTGCTGTTCCTCAAGCCCAACACCTCCGTGATCGGGCCCAACGATCCCATTGTCCTGCCGGAGTTCTCCGAGGACGTCTCCTTCGAGGCCGAACTGTGCGTCGTCATCGGCCGGATCTGCAAGGATGTGCCCGAGGACCGGGTCGATGATGTGATCTTCGGCTACACCTGCGGCAACGACCTCACCGCCCGCGACGTCCAGAAGACGGACCTGCAGTGGGCCCGGGCCAAGGGCTTCGACACCTCGGCCCCGCTCGGGCCGTGGATCGAGACCGAGCTCGACACCGAGGACCTGCAGATCCAGGGCCGGCTCAATGGCGAACTGCGCCAGGACGGCAGCACCAACCAGATGATCCGCGGCGTCCGGGAGCTCGTCTCCATCGTCTCGCAGGCCTTCACCCTGCTGCCCGGCGACGTCATCATGACCGGTACCCCGGCCGGCGTCGGCGCAGTGCAGGCAGGCGACCGCTATGAGGTCGAGATCGAGGGCATCGGACGGCTCTCCAACCCGGTGGTCCGCCGCTAACGGTTCTTCGCGCCGATTTCAGACAGCCGCCCCGTGGATCCACGGGGCGGCTGTCCGTTTCCGCAGCGGAAATCCGGACAAGTGGCGGTTGTAGAGATTGGTAATGTTGGTACCACTATGACTACTGCTCCCAGCTCCGCCCTTGCTGCCTCCACCGGTGAAGTCACCGCTGACACCCCGGTCCGTGTCCGGTTCTGCCCGTCACCCACGGGGACCCCGCACGTCGGCCTGATCCGCACCGCCCTGTTCAACTGGGCCCACGCCCGGCACACGAAGGGCACCTTTGTGTTCCGGATCGAGGACACGGACGCGGCCCGCGACTCGGAGGAGAGCTACCAGCAGCTGCTCGAGGCCCTCAAATGGCTCGGCATCACCTGGGAAGAGGGCGTGGAAGTCGGCGGCCCGCACGAGCCCTACCGCCAGTCGCAGCGCCTGGACCTCTACAAGGACGTCGTGGCCAAGCTGATCGACGCCGGTTACGCCTACGAGTGCTACTCCTCGCCGGAAGAAGTTGAAGCCCGCCACCGCGCCGCCGGCCGCGACCCGAAGCTCGGCTACGACAACTTCGACCGCGAACTCTCCGAGGACCAGCTCGCCGCGTTCAAGGCCGAGGGCCGCCAGCCTGTGCTGCGCGTCCGGATGCCCGACGAGGACGTCACGTTCACGGACATGGTCCGCGGCGAGATCACCTTCAAGGCCGGCAGCATCCCGGACTACGTCATTGTCCGCGCCGACGGCTCCCCGCTCTACACCCTGGTCAACCCCGTGGACGACGCCCTCATGGGCATCACCCACGTGCTCCGCGGCGAGGACCTGCTCTCCTCCACGCCCCGTCAGGTGGTGCTGATCCAGGCGCTGATGGACATCGGCGTCGCCAGCTACATGCCGGCCTTCGGCCACCTGCCGTACGTCATGGGCGAGGGCAACAAGAAGCTCTCCAAGCGCGACCCCCAGTCCAACCTGTTCCTGCTCCGGGACCGCGGCTTCATCCCCGAGGGCCTGCTGAACTACCTGTCCCTGCTCGGCTGGAGCCTCTCCGCCGACGAGGACATCTTCACCGTGGACCAGCTGATCGAGCACTTCGACGTCAACGACGTGCTGGCCAACCCGGCACGCTTCGACATCAAGAAGGCCGAAGCCATCAACGGCACCCACATCCGCATGCTCGGCGCCGAGGACTTCCGCGGCCGCCTGGTGCCCTACCTGCAGGCCGCCGGCTTCGTGGGGGAGAGCCTCACGGACCGCGATGAGGAGATCCTGGCCGAGGCCGCACCGCTGATCCAGGAGCGCATCTCGCTGCTGGGCGAGGCCCCCGAAATGGTCGCGTTCCTGTTCAAAGCCGACGACGCCATCGACGTCGCCGATGACGCCCGCAAGGGCCTGCCGGAGAACCTCACCGAGGTGCTCGACGCCGCCCTGGCCGCCCTGGAGCCCGTTGCCGACTGGACGGCCGAGAACATCCAGACCGCCCTGAAGGAAGCCCTCGTGGAAGGCCTCGGCGTCAAGCCGCGCCTGGCGTTCGGCCCGGTCCGCACGGCTGTCTCGGGCCGGCGGATCTCCCCGCCGCTGTTCGAGTCCATGGTCATCCTGGGCAAGGATTCCTCCCTGGCCCGCCTGCGCGCTTTCCGCGGCTGACATGCTGGCAGCGGGCCTGGGCGGCGGCGCTGTCCAGGGGGTTCTGTTCGACATCGATGACACCCTCGTGGACCTCGAATTCGCCATGACGGCGGCCCTCCGCGACGTCAGCGAGCACCTCCTGCCCGGCCTGGACGAGGCCGGGTGGGAGAGGTTCGGGCGGATCTTCACCCGCGAGACCACCCATTTCTACGACCGCTACCTGGCCGGCGAGATCACGTTCAATGAACAGCGCCTGCTCCGCGGCCGGGCGGCGCTGGGGTACTTCGGCGTCGAACTTGCCGACGGCGAACAGGCCCACCACTGGGTGAGTTCCTACGCGAGCCGCCAGCACGGCTACATCCGGGCGTTCGACGACGTCGGGCCCCTGCTGGACGCCCTGGACGCGGCCGGCATTCCCTACGGCGCCGTGAGCAACAACGTCCACGACTATCAGCGCGTGAAGCTGGACGCGGCCGGGCTGGACCGGATTACCGTTCTGGTTGGCACCGACACCGTTGGCGCCGCAAAGCCGGACCCGGCGATCTACCTCGAGGGTGTCCGGCGGATCGGTACGGGTCCCGGCCAAACGCTGTACGTCGGTGACAACCGGCTGCTCGATGCGGAAGGTTCGACGGCGGCCGGCCTCCTCGGCGTCTGGCTGAACCGCGGCGGGGAACCGGCCCCGGGCTTCCTGGGCCGCGAGGTCGGCTCCCTGCTGGACCTGCTGGCGGAACCCCCGCTGTAACGGGCGCCGCAACCGGCGCTGCAACCGGCACCGGAAGTTACCGTGGTCCGGCCTGCCTCTTCCGCAGCGCCAGGAAGGCGCCAACGGCGCCAAGGGCCAGCACCGCGACGAGTCCCAGTGCCGTGGCGGCGTCGGACTGCCGGAGCAAGCTGGTGGGCGACACCGCGGCAGCTCCGGAATACAGCGTGCCGGTGCCATCGGCAATCCGGGCGTTGCCGTCCGCGAGCTTATCCGCCCCCGTGGCCAGCTTCGAGGAGCCGGACGCCAGCTTGGTGCTGCCGGCCGAGAGTTCTGAGGCCCCGGAAGCCAGGGCCTGGGAGCCGCCCAGCAGGCCGGGGTTGGCAGGATCGGCCGGATTGCCCTTGATCCCGGCGTTCAGGGCCACGGTTCCGTCGGCCAGGCGAGAGCTGCCCTCGGTCATCCGGGCGGCGGCCTTGAGCAGGCCCGGGTGCTCGGGGTCGCCGGGGACCCCGTCCATCCCGACCCGGATCTTGGACGTGCCGTCGGCCAGAAGCCGGGTGCCAAGCACCACGCCCGGGCTGCCGGGGTCCTGGCTGTTGAGCTTCCCGGCCAGCGTCGCGAATCCGGCCTTGAGCTTGCCCGTTCCTGCGTTCAGCTGGCCCGCGCCGTCCTGCAGCCGCTGAGCGCCGGCCTGCAGCTGGCTGGCACCGGCGTCGAGCTTGTGCGCGCCCGCGGTGATCTTGGCGATCTTGTCTTTCACCACCGAAAGCGGAACGAGCCCCTTGACCGGGTCATCCGCCGCCTCCTCCAGCAGTTCCAGCGCCTGAGCCAGGGCCGCGGTCCCGGTTCCGGCCTCCGGATTGCCGTTGGCGCCGCGGTAGCCCTTGAGCTGGTCCGTGCCGCCTGCCAGCGCTGCGGTGCCGCCGGCCAGCCGGGCAGCGCCGCCGTCGAGCCGGGTGGCCCCGTCGGCGAGGTTGTTCTCTGCGTTGCCCGCCGGCGTCGGCGTCAGCGCGGCCGAAAGCTGCACGGCCCCCGCCGCGAGCTTCTGCGCACCGTCGTCGACTTTGTAGACGCCGGGGGCCAGCTTGCTGGTGACGTCGGCTTCGATCTTGACGGCACCTTCGGCCATCTGGCCGGCACCGGCCTGGAGCTTGTCCGCCCCTGGTGCCAGCTGGGTGCTGATGCCCGAGGAGATCTTTTCCGCCCCCGCGGAAAGTTTTCCGGCCCCGGTATCGGCCAGGCTGGCGCCGTTGGCGAGTTTCCCGGCGCCGTCGTCCAGCTGGCCGGCTCCGGCGGACGCCTGGGCGGCCCCGTCCTTGAGCGTGGCCGAACCGTCCGTGATGCGGCCCGTGACGAGGGTATAGAACCCCAGCAGGGCCATGAGCAGCAACGCCAGGGTGGCGATGGCGATTTGCTGCGCACGGGTCCGGGTCTTGCTGATAGCGGCACGACTCTGTGGCACATGATTCCTCTCGACGTTCCCGCCGGCAGCGGCTCTGCTGTCGGCCACCCCAGCAGCTGTGACGCAGCTAACACCGGAAAATGAGCGCAAAGCTGCCCGCAACGGAGTGGGGGAGGGGTGGTTACTCGTTGGTAACTTACCGAGCGTAAACGTGTTTCCGCCGGATTGGCAAGGGCTGGCGCGGGTATTGCGGCCATCGACGCCGCGCGCGGCCCGCCCCGGCGGCCCGATCCCGCCGCCGTACGCCCGATTTGTGGAAGTGAAAACTCTCGGGTAAAGTAATTACTCGTGCTGAGGCGCCGGGAGCGAGGGTTTAGGCCCAAACATCCGGAGCGAAAGTGCCTTTGGGATATGGTGTAATTGGCAACACTACGGTTTCTGGTACCGTCATTCTAGGTTCGAGTCCTGGTATCCCAGCTCTGAAGTTCCGCGGGTTTCCGCTGAAATTCGGAAGTTTTGAATCGGCTGGTCCGATTTGAAACGGCGGCCAAATGTATGAAACAATCATTTGGCTTGAATGGCAGAAATGCTGTTCAGGAAGTACGCGGCCCCATCGTATAGCGGCCTAGTACGCTGCCCTCTCACGGCGGTAACGCGGGTTCGAATCCCGCTGGGGTCACAATGAAAACGGTCCCGGGCATCAGCCCGGGGCCGTTTTTCGTTTCCCCCGATGGCTGGGCTTCCAGGCGAGACTCGTCCGCCGGCGTATTGCCGGCGCTCCGAGTCCCGCTAGGCGCTGCGCATGGCGCTTTGGTTCCGCGCAGCGGCGCCCCCGCAGGAACCACGTTCTGAACTGGCATGATGATGCAGTGAGCTCCCATGAAACCGGCCCCGGGGCCGCAACCGGCGTGGCCCTCCTGGAGGCAGTGCGGCATGACCTCGCGGCCCTCCGGCTGCCGCTCGCCCTGCCCGGGACGGACCAAACGCGCCTGGACCTTCGAAGGGCCGTGGCTCAACTCGATGACTACATCCTGCCCCGGTACCGCAGCCTCGACGCGCCCCTGCTGGCCGTGGTGGGCGGTTCCACCGGGGCCGGAAAATCCACCCTGGTCAACGCCCTGGTGGGCCACCCCGTCACGCGGGCCGGTGCGATCCGCCCCACCACCCGCCAGCCCATCCTGCTGCACCATCCCGCCGACGCCGCCTGGTTTGAGGGCCAGCGGGTGCTGCCGGCCCTGGGCCGCATCCGGGGTGCCCTCGTGGACGGCCGGGCGCCGGCCCCGGCTGATGCGGCGTTGGATCCCGGCCCGGTGACCTCCCTGGTCCTTGTCTCCGACTCGGCGGTCCCGCCCGGAATCGCCCTGGTCGACGCGCCCGACGTCGACTCCATTTCCGAGAACAACCGGCAGCTGGCCGGGCAGTTGCTTGCCGCCGCAGACCTCTGGGTGTTTGTCACCACAGCCAACCGGTATGCCGACGCCGTGCCCTGGCGCCTGCTCCTGGATGCGGCCTCCCGCGACATCATGGTGGCCGTGGTCCTGGACCGGGTGCCGCCAGCGGCGGAAGCGGAGGTTAGCGCGGATCTGCAGGCCATGCTCAGCCGGGAAGGGCTGGGGGCCGCCAAACTGTTTGTGGTGCCGGAGCTGCCGCTGGGTGCCGCGGGGATGCTTCCTGCAGGGGCCGTCGAGCCGCTGCGCGTTTGGCTCGGGAAGCTGGCCGGGGACGCCGCGGGACGGGCCGGAATCGCCCGGCGCACCCTCAACGGCACCCTCCTCGCGCTCGCCCACCGCGCCGACGCGGGGGAGCGGGCGCTGTCCGAACAGCAGCACGCAGCCGATGTTCTCGCAGCCGACGCCCGCAACGCCTATGACGACGCCGTAGCCAGGATCCTCGAGGCCACCCGCGACGGCGCACTGCTGCGCGGCGAAGTGCTGGCGCGCTGGCAGGACTTCGTCGGGACCGGGGAATTCTTCCGCGCCATGGAACAGAACATCGGACGCTTCCGTGACCGCGTGGGCGCGTTCGTCCGGGGTGAACCGGCGCCTGCGGTCAGGGTGGAAACCGCGATCGAAACGGGACTGCAGGCGGTCATTGTCGATCAAGCCGCCAAGGCCGCCGAGCACACCGACCAGCGGTGGCGTTCAGACCCCGCCGGAAGGCAGGTGCTGGGCACCGACGATCTTTCCGGTGCCTCCGAGGGCTTCGCGGATGCTGTGGCGGCCGAAATCCGCGCTTGGCAGGGGAGCCTGATGGAACTCATCCGCACCGAAGGCCAGGGCAAGCGCACCCAGGCCCGCTGGTTGTCCTTCGGAATCAACGGCCTCGGCGCTGCCTTGATGATTGTGGTGTTCTCCATGACCGCGGGCCTGACCGGGCTTGAGATCGGAGTTGCCGGCGGCACCGCCGTCGTGGGTCAGCGCCTCCTGGAGGCAGTATTCGGGGAGGACGCCGTCCGCCGGCTGGCCCGGACCGCGCGCGAAGACCTGCATCTGCGGTGCCAGGGCCTGCTGGCTGCGGAGTGTCGGCGGTTCTTGACCCGGCTGGAGGTCGACGGCGGCGTGCCGCCCTCAGCCATTGCCGGGCATGCGGCGGCACTGCGCCGGCTGGCGGCCACGTCATGAGCCGTCATGCGGCCGCCCGCGAGACGTCCCAGCTCGATCGCAGGCTGGAAGCGCTCAACAGCGCCACGGAGCTCTCATCCGGAGTCCTCCCGGAGGAGATCCTGGCCGGTGTCCTGCAGGTGCTCGACCGCGCGAGTTCGCGGCGGTCGCTGTCCGGAGACCACACGGTGGTCGGGTTTTTTGGAGCCACCGGCAGCGGCAAGTCATCGCTTTTCAATGCCGTAAGCGGCGAGGAGATCGCGACGGCGGCCGTGCGCAGGCCGACCACCACCGAGCCGCTGGCGGGCATTTGGGGCGTCCAGGGCAGCGATGCGCTGCTGGATTGGCTGGAGGTCCGAAAGCGCCACGCTGCGGCACCGATCAAAGGGTTCGCCGACGACGACACCGGGCTGATCCTTCTGGACCTGCCGGACTTTGACTCGACCAGGGCCGCCAACCGTGAGATTGTGCAGCGGATGGTGGGCCTGGTGGACGTCCTCGTCTGGGTCGTCGATCCGCAGAAATATGCCGACGCCGCCGTGCACAACGATTTCCTGGCACCGCTGTCCTCGCACGGGGCCGTGACGATCGTGGTGCTCAACCAAATCGACAGGCTCCCGGAGCACGAGGTCCGGCCGGTCCTGGAATCCCTCACAGCTATCCTGGCGCGGGACGGGCTGGACAAAGTTCAGGTCCTCGGGGCTTCCGCCGTGCTGGGGACGGGGGTGGACAAGGTGCGGGCCGCGATCCGGCAGGTGGCGATGCAGCGTAAAGCGATGTCACAGCGACTTGCGGCAGATGTCACGCTGGCCGCCGCCCGGCTTGCCGAGGCGTCCGGCCTGCCCACGGGTGGCACGACGGCCGCCGGTGGCGGGACGGCCGCCGGTGCGACGGCGGCGGCCAAGGCCCGGCTGGCGGGGGAGTTGGCTGTGGCCGCCAATGTGCCGTTGGTGGTCGACGCCGTCGCCCGGTCCTACCGGCTGGAGGCAACCCGGCGCACGGGCTGGCCCGTGACCCGCTGGCTGGCCAGATTCCGGCCGGATCCGTTGCGGCGTCTGAACCTGCGCCGCGAGGGAGCCAAGCCTGAGCTGAACCGGACCTCGCTGCCGCCTGCCGGGGCGCCGGAACAGGCGCGGACCGATGCCGCCGTCCGGGAATTCGCTGAGGCGGCGTCCGCCGGTGCCCCTGGCCCGTGGCGGGCGGCCATCCGCGGCGCCGCCCGGGAAGGAAACGACCGGCTGCCGGATGCACTGGACCAGGCAATTGCCTCCACAGAGTTGTCCGCTGGCAGGAAGTCCTGGTGGTGGGGTGGGTTCAACACGGTTCAGTGGCTCGCCTTGGTGACGGCCCTGGCCGGGTTCGCGTGGCTGGGAGTCCTGGCTGCGATCGGCTACCTGCAACTGCCGGTGCCAGAGGTCCCACGGGTCCAGGGCTGGCCGGTTCCTACGGTGATGATCGCCGGGGGAGTGCTGCTGGGCATCGTCCTGGCGATTGGGGCGCGGTTCATCTCCGGAGCCGCGGCAGCGTCACGCAGTGCCGTGGCACGGAAGCGACTGACAGCCGCCGTCGCCGTCGTCGCGGGGGAACTCGTCGTGGCGCCCGTGGAACGTGAGCTCAGCCGCCTGGCGAAGTTCATGGCAGCGCTGAAGGCCGCCGCGGGTCGGCAGTGAGCCGTCCGTGCGGGTCCGGCCGGATGCGGCCTGCCTAAATCCCGGCCGCGGCGTCGCGGACCTTGATCATGGTGCGGAGGTTGCGTGTGGTGGTGGCAGCCTTGTACTTCGCCTTCGAGGAGAGCTTGCTGAAAGGGCTGTCCAGAGTGCCGCCGGCGGGGGCGAGCCAGGCCAGGGCTTCCGGGCCCAGCCGGGTGAGCTCGGCCCCGTCCAAGGCCCTGCCTGCCTCGAGCAGCTCCGAGAGGACCTCTTCATCAGAGGCGAGCGTCAGGTACGTATGGGTGGACGCGTCGTCGGCCGGGTAGGGGCAGGCCTCCACCAGTGCTGCCACACGGCCCGCGGTGAGCACCACCACCCAGGCGTCGTAGCCGAAGGTTTCCCGCAGGCACGCCTCGAATTCCTTTTTGACGCCGGCCGGATCCAGCTCGCTGGCCAGCACGACGTTGCCGCTGGCCAACAGGGTCACGACACCCGAAAATGGCCGGGACTTCAGGGCGTTCTTGAGATCGGCCATCTTGATATTGATGCCGCCCACGTTGATGCCCCGCAGGAAGACCACATAGCTGTTCATGGGCACAGCATACTTAGTCGTTGGTCTTGCGCAGCGCTTCCGTCAGGACACGGCCGGCGTTGCAGACCACTTCGGCGTGCAGGCGCCCCGGTTGGCGGGTCAGGCGCTCGATCGGGCCGGAGATGGACACCGCGGCAATCACGCGGCCGGACGGCCCGCGGACGGGGGCCGAAACGGAGGCGACACCGGGCTCGCGTTCGCCGAGGCTCTGGCCCCAGCCCCGGCGTCGTACTCCGGCCAGGACGGTGGGGGTGAAGCGGGCGGACTGGAGGCCTTCCAGGAGGCGGTCGTGGTCCTCCCACGCCAGCAGCACCTGGGCGGCGGAGCCGGCCTTCATGGACAGCTGGGTGCCGACGGGGATGGTGTCGCGCAGCCCGATCGGGCGTTCGGCGGAGGCCACGCAGACGCGCCAGTCACCCTGGCGGCGGAAGATTTGGGCGCTTTCGCCGGTGGCGTCGCGCAGCTGCATGAGCACGGGGCCGGCGGAGGCGATGAGGCGGTCCTCGCCGGCGGCGGAGGCCAGTTCCACCAGACGGCTCCCGAGCACGAAGCGGCCCTGGATATCGCGGCTCACGAGCCTGTGGTGCACCAGCGCGAGAGCCAGCCGGTGCACGGTGGGCCGGGCCAGTCCCGTGGCCGCCACCAGCTGCGCCAAGGTGGTGGGGCCGGCCTCAAGTGCGTCAAGCACATGGGCCGCTTTATCGATGACACCGACTCCACTAGAATTGTCCATGTAATGATATTGACGTCTCATTATCTGAGATGCAAGTCAACGCGCTGGCGTATTACTTGGCTGTGCTGGTTCAGTGGAGGAGATAGTCCGTCGGAACGCACAATACTTACCGCAGTGAAGGGAGCAGGCCGTGGCAAAGACACTGGCCGAGAAGGTCTGGGACGCGCACGTAGTGCGCAAGGGGGACGGCGAAGGAGCCAACGCCCAGCCGGATCTCCTCTTCATTGACCTCCACCTGGTGCACGAGGTGACGTCGCCGCAGGCCTTTGAAGGTCTGCGGCTCGCCGGCCGCAAGCTGCGCCGTCCGGACCTCACCATCGCCACCGAGGACCACAACACTCCCACGCTGGATATCGACAAGCCAATTGCCGATCTCACCAGCCGGACCCAGATCCAGACCCTGCGCAACAACTGCCAGGAGTTTGGCGTCCGCCTGCACTCCCTCGGCGACGCCGAACAGGGAATCGTGCACGTGGTGGGCCCCCAGCTGGGCCTCACACAGCCCGGCATGACCGTGGTCTGCGGTGACTCGCACACCTCAACCCACGGCGCCTTCGGAGCGCTCGCCATGGGCATCGGCACCTCCGAGGTGGAGCACGTCATGGCCACCCAGACGCTGTCCCTGAAGCCGTTCAAGACCATGGCGATCAATGTTGAGGGCACGCTGCGCCCCGGCGTGAGCGCCAAGGACATCATCCTGGCCGTCATCGCCAAGATCGGCACCGGCGGCGGGCAGGGCTACGTGCTGGAATACCGCGGCTCCGCCATCCGTGCGCTGTCCATGGAAGCCCGGATGACCATCTGCAACATGTCCATCGAGGCCGGCGCCCGCGCCGGGCTGGTGGCTCCGGACCAGACCACTTACGACTACATGCACGGCCGCCCGCATGCGCCCGAGGGCGCCGACTGGGATGCCGCCGTCGAATACTGGAACACGCTGCACACCGACGACGACGCAGCGTTCGACGTCGAGGTGGACCTCGACGCCGACACCCTGGAACCGTTCGTGACGTGGGGAACCAACCCGGGCCAGGGCGTGTCGCTGTCCGCAAAGGTGCCGTCGCCCGATGACTTCGGCGATGAAAACGCCAAGGCCGCCGCCGAACGCGCCCTGCAGTACATGGGGCTCGAGGCCGGCACCCCGATGAAGGACATCCGGGTGGACACGGTGTTCCTGGGCTCCTGCACGAACTCCCGGATGGAGGACCTCCGGGCCGCCGCCGACATCATCCGGGGCCGGACCAAGGACCCGGCCGTGCGCATGCTGGTGGTGCCCGGCTCCGCCCGCGTCCGGCTCGAGGCTGAAGCCGAGGGCCTGGACAAGGTCTTCAAGGACTTCGGGGCCGAGTGGCGCTTCGCCGGCTGCTCCATGTGCCTGGGCATGAACCCGGACCAGCTGGAGGTGGGGGAGCGCTGCGCCTCCACGTCCAACCGCAACTTCGAGGGGCGCCAGGGCAAGGGCGGCCGCACCCACCTCGTCTCGCCCGTGGTCGCTGCGGCGACGGCAGTCCGAGGCACCCTGAGTTCGCCGTCGGATCTGGACCCTGCTCCGGAGTCCGCGGCGGTCCGAGTCGGCGCCGCGTAGTCTCCGCCTTTCCCGCCCAGATCCGAAGCCTCGCTCCACACAGCCTCGATCCATACAGTTTCGATCCACATAGTCCCGAAGGATCCGCCATGGAAAAGTTCACCACTCACACCGGAATCGGTGTCCCGCTGCGCCAGAGCAACGTCGACACGGACCAGATCATCCCCGCCGTGTACCTCAAGCGCATCACGCGCACCGGCTTTGAGGACGCGCTCTTCGCCGCGTGGCGCAAGGACCCGTCCTTCATCCTGAACCAGGCGCCGTTCAATGCAGGATCCGTTCTGGTGGCCGGTCCCGACTTCGGCACCGGCTCCTCACGCGAGCACGCCGTCTGGGCGCTGAAGGACTTCGGCTTCAAGACGGTCCTGTCCTCCCGCTTTGCCGACATCTTCCGCGGCAACTCCGGCAAGCAGGGCCTGCTTGCCGCCGAAGTCGCCCAGGATGACATCGAGCTCATTTGGAAAGAACTTGAAAACGCCCCGGGTACCGAGGTGACGGTGGACCTCGTGTCCAAGACCGTGCAGTGCGGCAACATTGTGGCTCCGTTCGAGATTGATGACTACACGCGGTGGCGCCTCCTCGAGGGCCTGGACGACATCGGGCTGACCCTGAAGCACGAACCCGACATCACCGCGTACGAGGCCACCCGGCCTTCCTTCAAGCCCAAGACGCTGCCCGCCCGGTTGTCGTAGAGTTCCAGACCTGAGGCTCCTGGTTGTCCTAATGTTCCGGACCTGAGGCTCCCGGGCCTAGGGCCAGAGCCCAGTGATGTGCCTGGCACTGCGCCTGGTGATGTGCCGCCGTCGAGTTGTAAGACTCGACGGCGGCACACGTGTTTGTGCGGTGCTCGCGTTTTGTCCGGCCCTCATCGCGCTTTGTACGGCCCTCATAGCACTTAGGCCGCCGCGACGGCAACGCGTTTGCGGCTCTTGAGGGCCTTCGCCCGTACCCGGATCAGGTGAAGCTGGCGGGAACCGGGCTCGGAGCCTGGCTGGTCTGCGGCTGATGGCCGGAGCGGTGTTCCCGGCAGGGGTGGCGAGGTGGAACGGTACGTGTGGCCGGTGGGGGTGGTGAGTTCGATGGTGTGCCTCGCGCCGATGCTCGAGGCGGATCCGGGTGCGGCTTCGGGGCTGGGGCGTGCTTTCCAGCCGGGGGTTTCTTTGGTGTGGTTGCAGGCTTCGCAAAGTCCGGCGGCGTTGCCCGTGGTGGTCGGGCCGCCGGTGTGCCAGGGAATGATGTGGTCCAGGTGGCGGATGGGCGCGTCGCAGTACGGGGTGCGGCAGGTGTCGTCGCGGGCCTGGATGAAGCGGCGGTGCCCGGGCGGGAAGAGCCGGGC
>NZ_JBFTPY010000023.1:0-55092 GCF_056398725.1 Arthrobacter sp. 01T425
CACGGACCTGGTCCGCGACGAGGGCATCCGTCCCGGGTCCTCGGCGGAGAAGCTCGCCGGGCTCAAGACCGTGTTCCGGACCGGGAACGGCACCGTCACGGCCGGGAACGCGTCCCCGCTCTCCGACGGCGCGTCCGCGGCGTGGCTGGGCAGTGAAAAGGCCGCCGGGATCCTGGGGATGGAGCCTTTGGCCCGGATCGCCGGGCGCGGCGCGCACGCCAACGACCCGCAGTACTTCGGCTACGCCCCGGTCGAGGCCGCGAACAAGGCCCTCGCCAAGGCCGGGATCGGCTGGGACCAGGTCGGCGCCGTCGAACTGAACGAGGCGTTCGCCGCGCAGTCCCTGGCCTGCATCAACGCCTGGGACATCGACGCGGGAATCGTGAACCGGCACGGCGGCGCGATCGCCATGGGCCACCCGCTCGGCGCCTCCGGCGGCCGCATCCTCGGCACCCTGGCCCGGTCCCTGCACGCCTCCGGGCAGCGCTGGGGCGTCGCCGCGATCTGCATCGGCGTCGGCCAGGGCCTCGCCGTCGTGCTCGAAAACGTAACTTCCCGCGATGCGGCATAGAGGACAGGGCAAAGACAGATGCTGAATTTCATCGACACCGTCGGCGAGGCAATCGCCGGCATCAAGGATGGCTCCACCGTGATGATCGGCGGCTTCGGCAACGCCGGGCAGCCGTTCGAGCTCATCGACGCGCTGCTGGAGTGCGGCGCCACCGGCCTGACCGTGGTGAACAACAACGCCGGCCAGGGCGACCAGGGCCTGGCCCTGCTGATCAAGGAAGGCCGGGTGAAGAAGATGATCTGCTCCTTCCCGCGGCAGTCCGACTCCTGGCATTTCGACGCCAAGTACCGCGCCGGCGAGGTTGAGCTCGAACTGGTCCCGCAGGGAAACCTCGCCGAGCGGATCCGTGCCGCCGGCGCCGGGATCGGCGGTTTCTTCACGCCCACCGGCTACGGCACCATGCTCGCCGAAGGCAAGGAAACCCGCTTCCTGGACGGCAAGTGGCAGGTGTTCGAGACCCCCATCCACGCCGACGTCGCCCTGATCAAGGCCCTCACGGCGGACGGCCGGGGCAATCTGGTCTACCGTAAAACCGCGCGGAACTTCGGCCCCATCATGGCCGCCGCCGCGAAACACACCATCGCCCAGGTGTCCGGGATCGTCCCCACCGGCGGACTGGACCCGGAAAACATCGTGACCCCCGGCATCTACGTCAACAGCATTGTGAAGGTGGCCTGAGATGAGCATCCCAACCAATGACCAGAGTCTGCGGACCGGCAACCAGGCTGATCTCCAGACGTCCGGCAAGCCGCTGGGCCGTGACGATCTCGCCCGCCTCGTGGCCCGCGACATCGTCCCCGGATCGTTCGTGAACCTCGGCATCGGCCAGCCCACCCTGGTCTCGAACTACCTCGAGCCGGAGCAGAACATCACGCTCCACACCGAGAACGGCATGCTCGGCATGGGCCCGGAGGCCACCGGGGACCAGATCGACGGCGACCTCATCAACGCAGGGAAGATCCCCGTGACCGAACTGCCGGGGGCGTCCTACTTCCACCACGCTGACTCCTTCGCCATCATGCGCGGCGGACACCTGGACATCTGCGTCCTGGGCGCCTTCCAGGTTTCCGCCACCGGCGACCTCGCCAACTGGCACACCGGGGCCCCGGACGCGATCCCCGCCGTCGGCGGCGCCATGGACCTCGCCACCGGCGCCAAGGACGTCTTCGTCATGATGACGCTCCTGACCCGCGACGGCGTGTCCAAACTCGTGGAGAGCTGCACGTACCCGCTCACCGGGATCGGCTGCGTGACCCGCGTCTACACCGACAAGGCCGTCTTCCTGACCGGACCCGACGGCGTCCAGGTGCGGGAGACCTTCGGCTGCACGCTCGAGGAACTCCAGGCCATGGTCCCGATGCCGCTCCGGGCGGCGGACCCAAGCTGACAGGCCTGCGGCCGGACAAGCTGTGGGCACCGCTAAAGTGATGCGGGACCGAGAGGCGGAAAATGACTGAGCCAGCCAAGAGCGGCGGCGCGCCCGCGGCCAGCGACCAGTACGTGCAGTCGCTGGCGCGCGGGCTCGCAGTGATCCGTGCCTTCGACACGGAACACCCCAAGATGACGCTGACCGAGGTGGCGGCCCGGACCGAGCTGACCCGGGCCACCGCCCGGCGGTTCCTGCACACGCTCGCGGAGCTGGGCTATGTCCGCACGGACGGCAAGATCTTCGCCCTGACTGCCAAAGTGCTGCAGCTCGGCTACGCCTACCTGTCCGGGCTCTCCCTGCCGCAGCTCGCCCAGCCGCACCTGGAAGAGCTCTCCCTCGAACTGGGGGAGTCGACGTCGGCCGCGGTGCTCGAAGGCACCGACATCGCCTACATCGCCCGGGTTTCCACCCGGCGGATCATGACGGTCGGCATCACGGTGGGCACCCGCTTCCCCGCCTACGCCACGTCCATGGGCAGGGTGCTGCTCGCGGCCCTCCCGCCGGCGAAGCTGGAAGAGTACCTCGCGGCAGCCGAGATCCGGCCCCTGACTCCCGGAGCCATCGGAACGCGGGCCGCCCTCCTGGCGGAGCTGGATACTGTTCGCGCCCAGGGCTGGTGCCTGCTGAACCAGGAGCTGGAGCTGGGCCTGATGTCCATTGCGGCGCCCGTCCACGACGGGCCGAAAGTGGTGGCGGCCATCAACGTCTCGCTGCAGGCCCAGACGGTATCCGCGCAGCCCGATCCGGACTCCTACCTCAAGGCCGTGCGTGAGGCGGCGCTGGCCACGGCGGAAATTATCTCCGAGGACCTGACCTCGGGCCGGTGAAACGCGTTTCAGACGGTACGTCTGGGAAGGGGTACGTCCTGGGAAGAGAACCGTCAGGTAGCGGGATCCGGGATCGGCTCAGTTGAAACCGTGATCGTCACGCCACCGGGTTCGTCACCGATTTTCAAATGCAGGTCCCTGCCCACCAACAGGGCATGGATGTCTTCGCTGCCTCCGGGCGCGATCTGCTCGGCCAGCCGCGTGAGCGCCAGTGCCATCGCCCGGCCCCAGTCGTGCGGATCGACGCTGGATGATTCTGCCGTCGCTGAGTAATTCTCTGTTTCAGTCATCTGCCCCCGCTTTCGGCGTCCGGAGCGCAGCCTCCGGCACATCACGAAGTCCAGTCTAGTGAGCCTGCGGAGCGCACGTCCACGATTCGCGCCGGCCCTGCGCAGGTTACGCGGGCACTGCGGCTAGGATTTTAGTTCGGGAACCCTCCGCCGAATTGCCCCTAAGGACGCCATGACAGAGAACAGCACCGCGACGTCGGAGACCCTGGAAACCGGGGACAATACAGCGTCCCGGCGCGCCGCCGTGGTTATCAACCCCATGAAGTCTCCCGGCGACAGCTTCCGCGCCTCCTTCTTCCGCCTGTGCGAGACCCAGGGCTGGGCGGAGCCGCTGTGGCTGGAAACCACGAAGGAGGACACCGGGCTGGGCCAGGCCCGCGAGGCGCTGGAGGCCGGAGTCGACGTCGTAATCGCCGCAGGCGGCGACGGAACGGTCCGCTGCGTGGCGGAAGTCCTCGCAGGCACCGGAACGCCGATGGGCCTGGTGCCCCTGGGGACCGGGAACCTGCTGGCCCGCAATCTCGGCATCGACATCACGGACCCCGTGGCGGCCAGCTACGACGTCCTGAGCGGCACGGACACCAAGGTCGACGTAGTGAAGGCCACGCTGGACCACGCCGAGACGGAATCCACCTTCCTGGTGATGGCCGGACTTGGCTACGACGCTGCGATCATGGCCAACACCGTCGACGAACTCAAGGACCGCGTGGGCTGGCTCGCGTACGTTGAGGCGGGCATCCGGCACCTGCCGGGCAAGCCCATCAGGGCGAAAATCAGCATGGACGGCGAGCACCCGGTACGGCGCCGCATCCGCAGCGTGATGGTGGGTAACTGCGGCAAGATCATGGGGGGCGTGGAGATCTTTCCCGACGCCAAGATCGACGACGGCATCCTGGACGTCGTGATTTTGGCCCCCATCGGCCGGTTCGGCTGGCTGGATGTGCTGGCCGGCGTCTTCGGCCGGAGGAATGCCAAGAATGCGTCGGTGGAATACTTCGCTGGAAAGTCAGCCGAGATCGAACTCGCCCACGAGCAGGAATTCCAGCTCGACGGCGACCCCCTCGGCAAGGCCAAGCACCTTAAGGTCACGGTCGAGCAGGATGCCCTCACCATCCGGATGACAGGCATCTGACCCTGCGCCAACCATCGGGCGGCTATTTCACCGGCCAGCCGGGCCGCCGGCCTGCCGGGCCGGCTAACGCGCCGCCGGCCGGTGCGCCAGGATCTCCGCGAGTTCGGCCAAACGGTGTGCGCGGGCAGACTCGGCAGGCGTAAACGGCTCGCCGGGCCGGGAAAACGTAATGGGCCCGTGCCACGCCGTAGGGATTTTCAGGACCGTCCCGTCACCGCCCGTGGAGGGCGGGCCCTCGGTGATGCCGGCGGCCGTTCCGGGGATGATCCGTGCCCGCAGCAGTTCCGCGACCGCCAGCGGCAGCTCCTCCGGGCTGGCGGCGATCCGGGCGGCCAGGCTCAGTGCGCCGGTTTGCCCGTCGGCCATGGCAAGGGCGGTGGTCGGCCAGACGTGCGGGTCCGCTCCGCCGCCGGCCCGCAGCGCCCGGAGCAGCTCGGCTTCGCGGACTTCGCCCGGGGCCGAGAGCACAAACTCGTCCAGCACACCGCCGGCCACGGGATGAACATGAATGCTGAGGATGTTCGTGTTCAGGCCGGCCAGGGCCTGCGTCAGTTTCTGCAGCGACCCGGGCTTGTCTTTCAGGACGGTCCGCGCCCGCCACAGGGCGGGTGCGGCGCCGAGCCGTTTGCGGTGCCGCAGGGCCGGGGCATGCAGCCAGCCCCTGAGCATCCGGGCCGCCGAGGGTTCGGCCACCCAGATCACCAGGATGGTCGCGGTCATGGTCAGCACCAGGACCTTGGCAACGTATGGCAGGTGGGTTTGCACCACCGCCGCGTGCACCAGCAGTTCGATCGGGAGCATCACGGCGACATTGGCCAGGGTCAGCCGTGCCTTGGTCGGTTCGGGCATCTGGCCGCACACTTCGCAGCTCAACTCGGAGGTGGCCGGGGACTGGGCTTTGCCGGTGGTTTTGGCAGGGTTTTTGCCTGTAGCGTTGCGCGTCATGCTCCCATGATTCCGGCCGGCTGTTTCGGCCGGGTTGCCGCCGGGTGACGGTTTCGCGCCGGGACCGGGCCAGGCCGAGTGATCGTGCTGTTACAGGTCCGGTCCACCCTCCGGGCCGCGCTGGAGCAGGTGGCGGTGGGCGTAAAGGTCGCGGAGCAGGGCGACCTCGGCCAGGTGGTGGATCATCTCACGGTTGATGTGCAGGACCAGTGCTGCCATGGGGGCATCGGCGTACGGGCCCTCGGCCGGCCCGCAGGGTGCCGCCAATCCCGATTCGTGGAGGCCCTTCACGCCGTGGATCCACCGGCCGTAGTACTCGTCCAGCTGGGCCAGTGCCCCGGCCGCGGTGCCGGGGTAGGCGAAGCTCTGGTAGTCCAACGGTGGGCCGCCAAAGTGCGATGCCGTGCGTGCGCCGAGGACGCCGACCAGAATGTGGCACAGGCGCCACGCAATGGTTGTCACCGGAGCAGGAACGGGCTCCGGGTAGCTGAAATCTATGGTGAATTCGCCCGAACCCGGCGCGGCCGGTGGTGTTGAGGCGTCTTTGCGGCGGACATTCCAGCCCGGTACCGGCTCCCAAAAGTACTCGTGGTCAGTCAACCCCTCCAGCCGCGGCCGGGCCTGATTGGCAAAATGCCAGTCCAGTTGGTCCACCAGCTCGTGGTTCCAACTAAGGTCCGGCATGGTGTTCCTCCTTGGCAGTCAAGCTCGCGCGGCGGGCCCCTACATCAAAGCACTCCGGTCCGGCCGCCCGCCAGAGGGCCCGGCAAGGACGGGTCAGACGTGAGTTCGGCTTGCGGTTCCGGCCGGTTCGGACGAGTGTGCCTTCCCCTCCGGGTACTCCCCGTCCCGGTGTTCCCCGTCCGGGTGTTCCCCGACGCGGGCGCGGGTGGCGGCGGAGTCCGGGCCGGCCAGATTGGCCAGCAGGTCGCGGATCTCGGCCAGCAGCGCGGTGTCGGCCGGGATCGGTTTCTCCTCGGGCTCGGCTGCCTTGAGCCGGTTCTTGACCATTCGGTTGATCCGGTTCATGGGGGCCACGAAAATGAAGTACACCACCGCGGCGGTGATGAGGAAGGTCAGGAAGGCCGTCACCACGGCGCCGATGTTGACGAAGGTCTTGTCGTTGCCAGGCCAGACGTAGAAGCCCAGGCCGTGGGTTTCGACTCCGCCGGCGGCAGCCAGGATCGGGTTGACGATGTTTGCGGTGAACGCGCTGACCAGGGCGGTGAAAGCGGTGCCGACCACGACGGCGATGGAAAGTTCGATCACGTTGCCGCGCAGGATGAAATCCTTGAATCCTTTGAGCATGGGGAACCTCCGGTGTGCGTTGCGGGCTTGATTCAACCGATAGACGCTACCACTTCGCGGTGCAGCCGGCCGATCCCGATCAACGGATTCCGATGCCGCCGCCGCGCCGTTCCGGCGTAAACTCCCTCTTGGATGCCAGCGCCGCCGTCGTAACACTCCGGCTGCAACGAAAGGCGCCTGAACTCATGAACAAATGCGTGAGAACCCGCCCATGAAGAGCTTTTTCGCTGTGAGGCCGGCGCTATGAAGGTGTTCGCCGAGATGTTCACCATCGCGCCGGGCAACAAGGACCACCAGGTTGCCTTCCGCTGCGCCGTGGGAGTCTTTGTTCCGCTGATCACGCTGGTGCTGCTGGACCGCCTGGATCTGGCAATCTTCGCTTCCTTCGGCGCCTTCACCGGCATCTACGGCCGCAACGAGCCGCACGCCAGGCGTCTGACCCTGCAGGTCCGCGGCGGCGGGCTGATGCTGCTGGTGATGTTCCTGGCCGCCCTCACCGCGCGGGTGGACGCCCTGGCCGGGCTGTCGGCGGCAGGCACCACCTGGGTCCTGGTCGTGGCCACCACCGTGATCGCGTGGGGCTGCTCCCTGGTTGTCGCGTGGTGGCGCCTGCGCCCCTCCGGTTCGCTGTTCCATATCTTCGCGTTCGCGGCCATCGCGTCAATCCCCAATCAGCCGCCGCTGTGGCAGGCCATGCTGGTGGCGGTCCTCACGGTGGCTTTCTCCCTGCTGCTCGGCCTGTCCTCGCGGGTGGCCCGGAGCCACCGGACCCCGTGGGTGAATCCGAGACCGGCGGCCCTCACTCCGCGGGAGACACGCACCGCGTGGCATGAAAGCTGGGGCTACCTCGTGGCGGCAGGCCTGGCGGGAACGCTGGGAACCCTGGCCGGGGAATGGCTGGGCATTGGCCACAACTACTGGGCGATGGTGGCCGCCGTCGTTCCGCTGGTGGGCCACACAACCCGGCACCGCGTCAGCCGCGGCCTGCAGCGAATCGCGGGCACAGCCCTGGGGCTGGTGCTGCTCGCCGGCATCCTGCTCCTGCAGCCGACGCCCTGGCAGACGGTGCTGGTCATTGCCGCGTGCCAGTTCGGCGCCGAGATGTTCATCGCCCGCCAGTACATGCTGGCGCAGGTTTTCGTCACGCCGCTGGCCCTGACCTCGACGCTTCTCGTGGCGCCCGTGCCGCCCGGCCTCCTGCTCCGCGACAGAATCGTCGAGACCATCATCGGCGCCGCCGTCGGCATCGCCGTCGTGCTGGCGCCCGGCGCGTGGCGCAAACTCAGGGGCCGCCGCGAGGCGCGGACCCCGGAGCGCTTCTCCTAGGCGCGACTGACGGCTACGAGTGCCCGACGCTGGCGCCGGCGCGGGACACTGCCGGAACGGTCTGCGGGACAAAGGCGAGGGCGAGCACCGCCAGGACGGCGGCCGCGGCGAAAACATAGAAGCCCCACGGGTAGGCGATGCCGGCGGCCACCAGCGCGCCGGTGACGGCCGGGCCCATAATTGCCCCCAGCCGGCCCACGCCGGCGGCAAAGCCCAAAGCGGTGCCGCGCAGGCGGACGGGGAAGAGCTGGGTGACCCAGGCGTAGACCAGAACCTGGGAGCTGAAGACGAACACGCCGGTGACGAAGACGGCGGCATAGAGCACCACTTCGTTCTGGATCTGGACGCTGAGCGCGGCCAGGAACACGGCGGAGAGGCCAAACCAGAGCAGGACGATCTTCTTGGTCCCGTGCCGGTCGGCCAGGACGCCGGCGATCAGCAGGCCCACCACGGCGCCCACGTTCAGGACCAGGAGCAAGGCGAGGCCGGCGTTCAGGCTGTAACCGGCGGAGGCCATGAGCTGCGGCAGCCAGGTGTTCAGGCCGTAGACCAGCAGCAACCCCATGAAGGACGCCACGGCCACACCGGCCGCAATCAGCGGGTAGGGCTTGCGGCCCAAATCCCGGAAGCTGGCGCGTTCTTCCGCGGGCGCGGCCCCGGCCTGTGTGCGGGCCTGGCTGCCGGCCGGGGACTTGGCGGCCGCGGGGATGTGGTGGACCGGCGGAAGGGTCTCCGGAAGCTTGAACCACAGGAAGGGGACCAGGGCGAAGCCGGCCAGGCCGCCGGCCACGAACATGGTCCGCCAGCTTGGAATGACCATGAGGGCCAGGAACGCGGTGGCCACGGCGCCGACGTGGTACCCGGTCATGGTCCGGGTGGTGGACTTTCCGGCCGTTCCGGCGGGTGCGTAGTCGTTCATGTACGCCAGCGCGGCGGGCAGGCAGGCGCCCAGGCCGAGGCCCGCCAGCAGCCGGAACGTGCTGAACCACGCAACGTTGGGTGCGAAGACGACGGCGATCGTAAAGAGGGAGAACCACGCCACGCAGGCCACCAGCAGGTTCCGCCGGCCAAAGCGGTCCGAGAGCGGGGCGATGAAGAGCGCGCCGAGCCCCACACCCACCAGGGAGACGGTTGCGGCGAACGTCGCCCCAACGGCGTCGAAGCCAAGTTCCTGCGACTTGATGAGGGTCGGGATGACCGTGCCGAGCACCACCAGGTCAAAGCCGTCCAGCACCATGGCCAGCCAGCAGAGCCACACGGGCCACCGTGATTTCTCTCCCGATGACGACGACTTGTCCAATGACGACGTTGACATTGTTACCCCAGCGCTAGTGTTTAGGTGATTCCGTGCCCCGGCCGGTGTTCGCCGGGCCTCTTTCCATTGTGAGAGTTGTATCACCGCGCCGTGTTGCATGGGACACTTAAAACCATTCAACGGAAGGGATATGGTGGCCAACTCGAACTCCGGCGACTCGGTGGTGGACCGGGTCCTGCGGTTGATTGCCGCGTTCCCTGAAGGCGTCACGGCGCTGCCGCTCTCGGAGCTTGCCGCGAGGGCGGAGCTCCCCCTGACCACCGCGCACAGGCTCGTCCGGCAGTTGGCCGGGCATGGCCTGCTCGACGTGGGCCCCGGCGGCTCCGTCAGCCTGGGCCTGCGGCTCTGGGAGCTCGCCAACCGCAATTCCCCCACGCTCGAACTCCGCCAGGCAGCCCTGCCGTTCATGGAAGACATCCAGCAGGTGCTGCATCAAAACGTGAACCTCGCCGTGCTGGACGGGCGGGAAGCGCTCTTTGTGGAGCGGCTGTCCCGCCGCGGCTCCGTCGCCAACCGGGCGCAGGTGGCCGGCCGGATGCCCGTGCACGTGTCCTCCGCCGGGCTGGTGCTCATGGCCAACCAGCCCCGCCCCGTCCAGGCCGAGTACCTCGAGGGATTCAGTGATCCGGCCGGCCGGCTGGCACTGGAGGATCTCCGCGCCCTCCTTGGCGAGGCCGCCCACCGGGGCTATGCCCAGCTGGCCGGCGTCGTGGACCCTGACACGTGGGGGATCGCGGTTCCGGTGCTGGACCGCAGGAAGCACGCCGTGGCGGCGCTCGGCGTCGTTGTTCCCCTTCGCGAGGTGCGCCTGCAGGCGCTTGTTCCCGCCCTCCAGACGGCGGCGCGGGGGATCGGGCGGCGGCTGGGAGAGCCCCGCGAGAATCCTGTATTCCATTCAGCGGAATCCATGTAACGCGTATCACCCCCGGGGGAGCACACTGTTAGCCGGAAGACGAAAACGGCCCCGGCCCCGACCGCCCGGACCCCGCAACGAAGCGAGACGCACATGGCACAGCGAAAAGTCATCACCACCCAGGTAGCCATCATCGGGGCCGGCCCGGCCGGACTCATGCTGTCCCACCTGCTGGCCAAGGCCGGCATCGAATCCACCGTCCTGGAGATCCGCAGCCACCAGGCGATCTCCGAGACGGTCCGTGCCGGCATCCTTGAGCACGGCTCAGTTAACATGCTCGTCGACAGCGGCGTCTCCGACCGCGTGCTGCGTGACGGCGACCGGCACGACGGAATCGAACTGCGTTTCAACGGCGAAAGCCACCGGATCGACTTCCAGGACCTCGTCGGGGAATCGGTGTGGCTGTACCCGCAGACGGACGTGTTCCTGGACCTCGCCGCACGCCGGAAGGCCGACGGCGGCGATGTCCGCTACGGCGTCACGGACACCACCATCCACGACATCGAAGCCAAGCCCAAGGTCTGGTTCACGGACGCGGACGGCGTCGAGTACGAGCTCCAGGCCGACTTCATCGCCGGCGCGGACGGCTCGCGCAGCCACTGCCGGTTCCAGATTCCCGAGGCGCACCGCAAGTGGTACTTCCACGAGTACCCCTTCGCCTGGTTCGGCATCCTGGCCGAGGCGCCGCGCAGCTCCGACGAGCTGATCTACGCCAACTCGGAGAACGGCTTCGCCCTGATCAGCCAGCGCACGGAGACGGTTCAGCGGATGTACTTCCAGTGCGACCCCAACGAGGACGTCAACAACTGGGATGAGGACCGCATCTGGGAGGCCTTCCGCAGCCGCGTCAACGGCAACGGATTCGAGGTCAAGGAAGGGCCCGTGATCGACAAGACGGTCCTGAAATTCCGCAGCTTTGTCCACGCCCCCATGCGGCACGGCAACCTGTTCCTCGCCGGAGACGCCGCGCACACGGTGCCGCCCACCGGGGCCAAGGGCCTGAACCTGGCGCTGCATGACGTCAAGGTCCTCTTCGAGGGATTCGACAGCTTCTACGCCACCGGCTCCGCCGCGCTCCTGGACGCCTACAGCGACCGCGCCCTGAACAGGGTGTGGAAGGCCCAGCAGTTCTCCTACTGGATGACTTCAATGCTGCACACCCCGGCCGGCGCCGATGATTTCTCCCGCGCCCGCCAGCTGGGCGAGCTCCAGTCCGTGGTGTCCTCCCGCCACGGCAGCGCCTACCTCGCGGAGGCCTACACCGGCTGGCCGGGGGCCCGCTAGACCGGCGGCCCGGCGGGGCTCATATTTTCCGTCGACAGGCACCGGGGCCAGGACTAGCCTTGAACCGTCCCAGCACGACCCGACAAGGACGATGGAGAGGTGTCCGATCATGGGAACCGAAGAGAATGTTGAACTGGTCCGGCGGGGTTACACGGCCTTCAACGCAGGGGATATGGCGACCCTCAGCGACCTGTTCGCGGAGGACGCAGTCTGGCACGTTGCCGGAAGCGGCGTGCTATCCGGAACCAAACAGGGCCGCGACGCGATCCTGGCGTACTTCGGTGAACTGGGCGCGCGCACCCAAGGTCACTTCCAAGCCAACGTCGAGGACATCGTCGGCGGGGAAAACCACACGGTCGCGATCCAGCAAACCCACGGGGAAGCCAACGGCAAAACCCTGGACATGCCTACCGTCATCACGTTCGTGGTTCGCGACGGACAGATCGCGGAAGGGCGGGAGTTCTTCGAGGACACGGCCAAGGCAGACGACTTCTGGACCTGACCGAACAACCGCATGATCGGCCCCGCCCGCAGGCTGTTTCCATCATCGGCGGCGGCATCGCCGGGCTGGCTCTTGCAGCCCGGCTGGATCCCGCGCGTTTCGAGGTCACGGTCACAGAACAGCGGTGCGGGCTCCCGACCGTGGGGACATCCTTGGCCATGTGGCCCGCGGCCCAGCGCGCCCTCGGCGATTTGGGCATCCTGGACGCCGTCAGGGAGGCCAGCCCGGTGATCGACGGCATGACCGTCCGGGCGGCCTCCGGCAGGGCATGGACATCAGCGCAGGCGACGGGGCTGATCGGCGTCTCCCGGGTTGATCTCGTCCGGCTCCTCGACGGTGCAGTCCCGGCCAGCGTGCGCCGGGTGTCCGGCCGCCTCGACGTCGTCCGTCCCGGTCCTGCCGGCCTCGTGGTGGGCGCTGACGGTGTCCACAGCGCGGTGCGCCGCAGCTGCTGGGGTGCCCGCTCCGGTGCCCGGTACACCCGCTACCTCGCGGTCCGCGGCGTGGTTCCCGGATCGCTGTGGCGGGGGCACACGGGCGAATACTGGGGCCGCGGGCAGCTCTTCGGGATTGGTCCCGCGGCGGCCGGGACCAACTGGTACGCGGCGTTCCGCTCCGGGGCGGGACACGGAAGCCTCGACGTCGCCGCGGTCCTGGCGGAAACCCGCGCCCGCTACGCAGGCTACGCCCCGGGCATCCGCGACGTCCTGGCCGCTGCGGAACCGGAAACAACCCTGGTGCAGCGGATCTGGACGACGCCGCCGCCTGGCAGCTATGTCCGCGCCCGGGTGGCACTCCTCGGGGATGCCGCCCACGCGATGACACCCAACCTTGGCCGGGGTGCCTGCGAGGCGCTGGTCGATGCCGTGACCCTCGCGGCGCTGCTCAATACCCGGCCCGTGGACGAGGCGCTGGGCGCCTACAACCGGGCGCGCCACCTCCGCACGCAGGCGTTGCGGTGGGCGTCGTCGGCCGTGATGCGGCTGGCCCTGGCGGAGCGGGGCCAGCCTGTGCGGGACGCGCTGCTGGGCTTGGCTAGTCCTGGTCCAGGGTCTCGGTCAGATGGTGCGTTGGAATCCGGTCCCGGTCGTAGGTGATCTCGGTATAGCCGTGCGGCTCTGGCTTGCCGGACGGGCTCAGGTTCACGAAGACGATCTCATCAATGGTGAGGATGCTGCGGCGCGTGATCATGTTCCGGACTTCGGCCCGCATGGTCAGCGATGTCCGGCCGAAACGGGTCGCGGTCAGGCCCATTTCGATCAGGTCGCCCTGGACCGCGGAGCTGACAAAGTTGATTTCGGAGATGTATTTGGTGACGGCCCGGCCGTTGCCCAGCTGCAGGATGGCGTAGATGGCCGCCTCCTCGTCGATCCACTTCAGCAGGCTCCCGCCGAACAGGGTGCCGTTGGCGTTGAGGTCCTCGGGCCGCACCCATTTGCGGGTACGGAAGGTGATGTCGGCCGATTCCATAGTGCGAGGTTAGCCGACTCCGTGACCGGCGGCGTTGTGTGACGCAGCCGGCCCGGGGAGGCGCGCGGCCTCACGCCATGGCGGTGTGCGCGGCGCTGTGCGAATCGATCGGCTTCGCGTAGCAGTACGAGTGCACCAGGCCGACATAAGGCCCAAAGTTCGGCACGGAAACGAAGCCCGAGTTCTCGTAGAACTGCCGGCCGTCGGTCTGCACCGAGCCGGCCTCCGCAGTCAGGGTGGTGATTCCCAGCGCGTGGGCGTGGGCTTCGAGGGCCGCGAGGATGGAGCTCGCCACTCCTGAGCCACGGGTGTAGGGCAGTACGTAGAGGCGTTTGATTTCAGCGGTGGTGGCGTCCAGCATGCGAAGGCCGCCGCAGCCCACCGGCTGGCCTGAGGCTTTGTCGTGCGCCACCAGGAACACCGCCGTGTCCGCTTCCGACGGCGGCGGGCCGGGTTCGTGGTCGGGCCGGCCGAAGCGGGCCTCGAGTTCCGCCTGCTGGGCTGCCCTCAGGTCCGCGCCGACGGGGTTCGCCCAAGTGACCTGACGGATGTTGAGCCGCGGGTTGGTCTGCATCACTGCCTCGATTCGCCGAAGTGTTATGCAGTCCAAGGCTAGGCACCAGCGGTTTCGGCTGTGTTTCCTGCCGGTAAGCGTCGCGAGAACTGTGGGCGGATGGCAGTGCAGTTGCGGCTTCCGGCTCGACTTTCCGGGTCGCCGTGGCGACGGCCACAGCCTAGCGGCGCACCAGTGTCCGCAGGAGTTTCAGCGCCACGGAGATCGAGGCGATATCCACTTGGCCCGGTTTGGTCACTTCCGCGAAGGTGTCCTTGATCCGTGCCAGCTGCTCCTGGTGCCCGCGTTCCCAGGCCACGATGCGCTCCACGGCATCGGACGTGCCGGCGTCGGTGGCATTCAGGCCCTGGGTTGTCGCCATTACCGAGACGGTCATGTCGGCTACGGCGGAATACACATCGTCGCGCAGGGCTGCCCGCGCGAGAGACTCCCAGCGGCTCTGCCGGGGCAGGTCGGTGATGCTGAGCAGTAGGTTCGCGGCGCCGATGCGCTGGAACACCGCGTAGTACAGGTCAGCAATAGTGGGGATGGGTTCGCGCACCTGCTCGGAGATCAGGGAGATGTCCAGCAACCCGAAACTCTCCAACAGGTCCGAGGCGCGCAGGCCCAGCTCCCGGGGCATCCCCACGGCGGCCCAGTGCGCGAGTCTGTCTTCCACGCGGTCCAGGTCGGAGCCGCGGAGGTAGTCCAATGTTCGGGTCCGCAGCAGTTCCAGGGTGGGCATGATCCTGTCCACGGCCGCGGCCACGGGCTGGTCGCGATGGTCATGCGTCACGTACCATCGCGTGGCCCGGTCGAGGATCCGGCGCATGTGCAGCGTCGCCTCGGCGACGTGTTCGGTGGGATATCCGGCGGGGAGTGCGGCCAGCCGGGTGACGATCCACGGCAGGTCGTAGGCCTCGCGCGCCACCACAAAGGCCCTGGCAACGGCGGCGGCGGTGGCAGTGGTTTCCTCGATGGCACGGAAGGCGAAGGTGATTCCGCCGAGATTGATCATGTCGTTGGCCACCACTGTGCACACGATCTGGCGGCGCAGCGGGTGGTCCGCCAGCTCTGCTTCAAAGCGTTCGGACAGCTGGCGTGGAAAATAGCCGCGGAGCACGCGCCGGAACCACGGGTCATCGGCAAGGTCGCTGGCGGTGAGCTCCGCTGCCAGTTCGATCTTTGCGTAGGCGGCCAGCACCGACAGTTCCGGCGCGGTCAGGCCCTCACCTGACCGCAGCCGTTCCCTGAGTTGTTCGTTGCTTGGCAGGCCCTCCAGCTTGCGGTCAAGGTCCGTGGCGTTCTCGAGCCAGTCCATGGTCCGTTCGAAGCCCGGGCTCCATTCCCGCACCAGGTGCCGGTCGTTGAAGAGCAGGACATTCTGGTCCGCGTTGTTGGCCAGCACAAGGCGGGCCACCTCGTCCGTGAGGGAATGCAGGAAGCCGGCGCGTTCCGGCGACGGCATCTTTCCCGCCGCGATCATCCGGTCCACGAAGATCTTGATGTTTACTTCATGATCAGAGCAGTCCACGCCGGCTGAATTATCGATGGCGTCGGTATTGAGCAGGACGCCTGCCAAGGCGGCCTCGATCCGCCCGAGCTGCGTGATTCCGAGGTTCCCGCCCTCGGCGATGATCTTCGCCCGCACCTCATTGCCGTTGACCCTGACGGGGTCGTTCGCCTTGTCGCCAACCCCGGTGTTGGCCTCTGATGAGGCCTTGATGTAAGTTCCGATGCCGCCGTTGTACAGCAGGTCCACGGGCGCCCGGAGGATGGCCTGAAGCAGAGCGTGTGGCGGCAGGGACACGGTGCCCGGCTCCAGGCCCAGAGAGCTCCTGACCTGTTCAGTGATGCCGATGGACTTGGCCCGGCGGGAATGGACACCACCGCCCCCGCTGATCAGTGCTGGATCGTAGTCCGCCCAAGATGAGCGGGGGAGGGCAAAGAGCCGCCGCCGTTCCTCGAACGAGGCCCCCGCATCCGGCGCCGGGTCAAGAAAGATGTGGCGGTGATCGAAAGCCGCCACCAGCCGGATGTGGCGGGAGAGGAGCATCCCGTTCCCAAAGACGTCGCCGCCCATATCGCCGATGCCGGCAACTGTGAAGTCCTCTGCCTGGCAGTCCATCCCGAGTTCGCGGAAATGCTGTTTCACCGATTCCCAGGCCCCGCGGGCCGTGATGCCCATCTGCTTATGGTCATAGCCCACGGTCCCGCCGGACGCGAAGGCATCGCCCAGCCAGAAGCCGTACTCCGCTGCCACCGCGTTCGCAGCGTCGGAAAATGACGCTGTTCCCTTGTCCGCCGCCACCACGAGGTAATAGTCGTCGACGTCGTGCCGCACCACTCGCGCCGGAGGCACCACTGTTTCGCCGTGGGCGGTGGTGACCAGGTTGTCGGTGATGTCCAGCAGCCCGCGGACGAAGGTCCGGTAGCATTCCAGGCCCTCCGTCAGCCAGGCGTCGCGGTCCATGGCCGGGTCCGGCAACTGTTTGGGATAGAAACCGCCCTTGGCGCCGGTTGGCACTATCACCGAGTTCTTCACGTTCTGCGCCTTGACCAGGCCAAGGACCTCGGTGCGGAAATCCTCGCTCCGGTCGGACCAGCGCAGCCCGCCCCGGGCCAGTGCCCCGAAGCGCAGGTGGACGCCTTCCACGCGGGGCGAGTACACCCAGATTTCATATTTGGGACGGGGAAGCGGGGCACCCGCGATCGCGGAAGGGTTCAGTTTGAAACTCAGGTGGGGCTTCGCCTGGAAGTAGTTAGTGCGGAGCGTGGATTCCACCAGGTTCATGAAGGTGCGCAACAGCCGGTCGGCGTCGAGGACGGGAATGTCGTCGATCGCGGCCAGCAGATCCCTCCGAGCCGCGTCGGTGTCCCCGAACCGGCGTGCCGCCTCCAGCTCGGGATCGAACTTGGCCCTGAACAATGCCAGGAGCGCGTGGGTAGCCCGGACATTGACCAGCAGCGTATCGGCCATGAAGCCGTAGGAGGTCGTTGTGCCCAATTGCTGCAGGTACTTGGCATAGCTGCGCAGGATTGCCGCCTGGCGCCATTCGATGCCCTCCCGGAGGACGAGGCCGTCAAAGCGGTCCGATTCTGAGTCCCCACGCATGGCAGCTCCGAAGGCATCCCCCAGCAGCCCGCTGGTGCGGGACGGATCCACGCCGGCCGGGTAGCGGACGCCAAGGTCATAGAGGAACAAGGCCCGGTCCCTCCCGCGCACCACATCGAAGGGCCGTTGGTTCAGCACCTCCAGTCCGAGGTTGTGGAAGAACGGCAGGATCCGCGTCAGGCTGTGGGCGGTGGTCAGGTAAAGCCGGATCCGTGCGTCTTCGGCCAGCGTCGGGGAGGCGTCGGTGCGGACATAAACGGCCAGCTGAGGATCGTTCAGCGGTCGCCCGCCCGTGCCGTCGAGATCGAACCGCTCGAACGTATTGATGTCCTCGACCGCGTCCTCGACCTCGAAATCAGCCCGGTAGCTGGCCGGGAAGGCGGCGGACCACAGCGCCGACAACCGGCTGGCCTCCGCCGACGGCAACCTGTCACGGAGCGCTTCGTCCAGGCCCTGGGCCCACGTCCGCGTTGCGCTGACAACGCTCCGCTCCACTTCAGCGGGATCGACGTCGGGCATCCCGCCGGCGGGCAACAGTATCCGGAAGAACACGCGGGCCATCGGGGATTCACTAAGCCTGACTTCGAACTCGAGCGAGGAGGACCAGAAAGCCTGTTTAAGCTCGTGTTCAATCCGGAGGCGGACGGCCGTGCTGTACCTGGGCCGGGGGAGGAACACCAGCGCGGTCATGAAGCGCCCGTAGCTGTCAGCGCGCAGGAACACCCGTGTCTGGTGGTGGGCCTGCAGGCGCAGAATCTCTCGGGCAAGCCCGGAAAGTTCATCCAGGTCCCGGTGGAACAGCTCGTCCAGGGGGAAGGACTCGAGGACGGTGAGGAGCTGTTTGCCAGGGTGGGAGGCCTCGGTAAAGCCGAAGCGCTCCTGGATGGCGCGTACCTTGTCCCGGATGACCGGGATGCGCCGCACGGACCGGCCCGTGGCACCCGGGGCGAAAAGGCCCACAAACCTGACTTCTCCCGTGGCCTCCCCGGCGCTGCCGAAGGTCCGGACGAGGATTTCATCCAAGTAAGCCGGGCGGGGGACGGAGGATCTCAGATCCGAAATGGAGATGGTGAGGACCTGCGAATGGGGCAGCCCCGTAACAGGCTGGCGGGCCTCCGGCCGCCCGTCCCTGAGCAGGCCCAGCCCCGCGCCGGGCAGCAACGACACAACATCCGGGCCCTCCGCCGTCGAGTATTCATATTCGCTGTATCCCAGAAACATGAAGTTGCCGCGGTCCAGCCAGCCCAGAAGCTCACCGAGCTGCTCCGGAGCCGGAACCGTGCCGGCGGGCAGCAGGTCCAGGGAGTTGATGGTGCGGGCGAGACGGGCGTGGATGGCTGGGGTGTCATCCGCGACCAACTGGACGTCCGCGAGGACACGCCGCACGTTGGCGGTGAGCTCCGCGATGGCCCGTGACCCCGGCATGCGGCCTATCTCTGCCGCCACCCACGTTTCTGATCTCCACCCCGGCGGGACCTGGACGGTGCCGGCCGCCGCGGCACCCGGGACGCCGGCAATTGGGCCCGTCGGTCCGGACTGCGAGGACCCATGCCGTACTTCCATCAACCGATCAGTCCGCGGATCCCGCCGCACCAGGAAATTGGGATGCACCAGTAACCGAATGGACTCGTTTTGGCGGGCCAGCTCCGCAGTAAGCGAATGGATCAGGTGCGGAATGGCGTCGGCAACCACCAGCAGGACGCTGGCGTCGCTTTCGTTCAGGATGTCGACGGCCGCCGTGCCTGCCGGACGGCCGTCCGCTAGTTCCGCATGGTGCCTGGAGCGCTGCTCCAGGTTTTCTGGACTGTAGCCTTGGAGGTCCTCCGGCGCAGCGTGCTCGTAGTACGCCGCGAGGAACTGGTCATCGAAGCCAGGGAAAACGTGGCCGGGCGCATGCCCCGGGTGTACCGATTTGCGTGACATGCCCCTGCGCCTCCACTGCGCGGGCTCAACCGCATGCCGCGGCCGACCATCCTGTCCCCACGCCTGTCTTCATCATCGCCGCGTTCCCGTGAGCAGTCCAGACCCGGTACGCCCCGCCGGGACGGCCTGTACGCCCGCCGGGGACGGACCGGCCCGCTACGCCGGACGGCCGGTGGGATCCTCCGCCGTCGGATCCGCCAGTACCAGTCCGCCCACGGGACTGTCGTCCCAGTGGATGAGTTCCCAGCCGTTGGCGGGATCGCCTTCCAGCGCCACGATTCCGGTGTTGTCCAGCACGTGCCTGATGGCAAAGTCCGGTTCGATGTTGTCCGCCCGCAGGCCGGCCCACACCCGGATGGCTGCGCCGTGGCTGACCACGGCCACGGATCCTGAGCCCCCCGCCCCGTTTGTCCGTCCCGCTATTTTGGCGATCGCGG
Organism: Arthrobacter sp. 01T425; assembly: GCF_056398725.1. NCBI lineage: Bacteria > Bacillati > Actinomycetota > Actinomycetes > Micrococcales > Micrococcaceae > Arthrobacter > Arthrobacter sp. 01T425. Next base: position 19,341 of record NZ_JBFTPY010000023.1, read on the forward strand.
CGTCGTAACGCTCAAAGAAGTCCCGGCCGCTGGGACCGGCAGGCATCCGGCGGTCCAGCTCGCCGTCCGCCCACGAAAAAATGGTGCCGATGTACTGCTTGTGCGATTCGTGGTCCGTGCGCTTTTCCAGCGACCCGGCCTCGATCTCGTGAAGGCCCTCCAGCACCTCGGTTTCCAGCCCGTGCACCCGGGCGAGCGGTGCCGCTGTGATCTGCGTCCGAACCAGGGTGGAGGCGTACAGGGCAAGGATCCGCTCGTTCGCCAAGGCGCGGGACAACGTCTCGGCCTGACGCTCGCCGAGTTCGGTCAGCCCGGGCCCCGGGTGCGCCGTGTCCAGCTGGCCCAGCACATTGCCGGGCGTCTGGCCGTGCCGGATGAGCAGAAGCCTCATTTGAGGTGGTCCACCAGCTGGTCCGCGATGCCCGTGTACTTGCCCGGGGTCAGCGCCAGCAGGCGGGCTTCGGCGTCGGCGGACAGGCCGAGGCTCTGAACGAATTCCTGCATCCGGGCGGCATCCACGCGCTGTCCGCGGGTCAGGTCCTTGAGCCGCTCGTACGGGTTTTCCATGCCGTCGACGCCGGCGATGGCCTCGGCGCGCATGACCATCTGGATGGCCTCGCCGAGGACTTCCCAGTTGGTGTCCAGGTCCGCGGCCAGCACGTCCTCGGCAACCTTGAGCCGGTCCAGGCCCTTGGCAACGTTCGAGATGGCGAGCAGCGAGTGGCCGAACGCCACACCGATGTTGCGCTGCGAGGAGGAGTCGGTGAGATCGCGCTGCCAGCGGGAGGTGACCAGGGTGGAGCCGAGGACGTCCAGCAGGCCGGAGGAGATCTCGAGGTTGGCCTCGGCGTTTTCGAAACGGATCGGGTTCACCTTGTGCGGCATGGTTGAGGAGCCCGTGGCGCCTGCCACCGGGATCTGCACAAAGTACCCGATCGAGATGTAGCTCCAGATGTCGGTGCAGACGTTGTGCAGGATGCGGTTGAAACGCGCGACGTCGGCATAGAGTTCGGCCTGCCAGTCATGGCTTTCGATCTGCGTGGTCAGCGGGTTCCAGGTCAGGCCGAGGCCTTCGACGAAGCCCTTGGCGACGTGCTCCCAGTCGGCGCCCGGGACGGACGCGACGTGGGCGGCGTAGGTGCCGGTGGCGCCGTTGATCTTGCCGAGGTATTCGGTGCGGGCGATCCGGTCCAGCTGCCGGTTGAGCCGGTGCGCGATGACTGCCAGTTCCTTGCCCAGCGTGGTGGGCGTGGCGGGCTGGCCGTGGGTGCGGGAGAGCATCGGCACGGCGCGGTTTTCCCCGGCCATGGCGCTGATCTGGCCGACGAGGGCGCGGGCCGCAGGCAGCCACACGTCCTCCACGGCCCCCTTGATGCCCAGGGCGTAGGAGAGGTTGTTGATGTCTTCCGAGGTGCAGCCGAAGTGCACCATGGCGGTCAGGTGATCGATTCCGATGCCGGGCAGGCGGCGGCCGATGTAGTACTCCACGGCCTTGACATCGTGGACCGTAACGGCCTCGATCTCGGCGAGTTCGGTGACGGAGGCGGCGTCGAACTCCGTGACGATCGCACGCAGTTGCTCCTGTTGTTCCGCCGTGAGCGGTCCGGCCCCGGGCAGGACGCTGTTGCCGGTCAGGTGGATCAGCCACTCGACCTCCACAGCCACGCGGTCGCGGTTCAGGGCAGCCTCGGAAAGGTAGTCGACCAGCGGCGCGACGGCGGACTGGTAGCGGCCATCCAGCGGGCCGAGCGCGATCTGGTGGTCGGACGCGGCGAGGGCCAGGCGTCCGGACGGCGTGCGGGTATCAGCTGTGGCGGCAGTTTCAGGCATATGGCGATTCTTTCACGAAGTGCCGCCGGGCCTTAAGCGCCCCCGTCCTTATGACATTGCCGGATGACATTGCCGGCTGGCAGCGCATGGCGGTCCGGACGTTGTCCACATAGCCGGGCGGCTCTCTTCAGCGGGCACAGGCCGCCCCGCTAGCGTCGGTTCATGGGCAGCTGGATGAGGCAGGTCACTGGGATGAGGCCGGGGTGAGGCCGGGATGAGGCCGGTCAACGGGATAGCACCGGGACCGGCGGGCAGTGTGGCGGTGCAGGACATGGCGGTGCAGGATATGGCGGTTCTTGGCGTGACGGCCGCCGACGCCCTTGAGTGCGCTTCGCGCAGTTATGAAGTCCAGCAGTTTGCTGCGCGCGTTGCGCGGTGCGCCGATGAGGCTGATGCGGTGCTCGCCGCCCTCGCCCGCCTTGAGCTGCAGTCGTGGCAGTCACCGGCCGGCCGCGCCTACCGTGTGGCCTTGTCCCTGCACGCGGCGGCGCTGCACCGAAGCCGGGATGCGCTGCTCGATGCTGTTGCCGTGGTGCTCCGGCATGCCCGGAACGTGGCGCAGCCCACGGACCAGATGGGACCCTGATGGCCGAGTCGAGTCCGGCGGGCTCCGGCGGCGGCCCCGGGGTTTCCGCGCCGCCGCGCGACGGCAGCCTGCTCATCCGGGGCGGAATCGGCGGGGTGAGCTTCCAGTTTGAGGAGCTGCTGGCGGGTGCCGCGGCACTGGACGGGCTGGTGCGGCAGCTGCAAATGGTTGAGGCGGAGGCCGACACCGTCCGGCAGGCACTCTTTCCCTACCAGTCCGACTCCTACACCAGCGGCAGCAACGCCATCATCGCTGTGGGGGAGGCCGGCCGGGAGGTCGGACGCGTCCGGTCCCAGCTTCAGCGGATCGGCGACGACGTCCGCGCCAGTCACCGCGAATACGAATACGCCGAAGCCCGGAATGCCCTGCTGCTGCGCATGGGACTGCACGGCTCCGAGTACGGCGCAGCACCGGAGCCCTTCGCCCTGCCCGGGGTGCGCGGCACTGTTGAAGGCTGGGTCGCCATGGCGCCCCGGAATCTCGCCGTGCTGCTTGGCCTGCCCTGGCCTTTGGCCGCCGTGGCCAGCGCCCTGGCCGGGCCCGCTGACGTCCGCCGCCTGGTGCGGGACGCCTCGGAAGCGCCGGGGCTTGTGTTCCTCAAGCCCCGCCCCGTCAGCATCGTGGGCCGGGAGACGTTTACGGCCGACGTCGACCTCTCACCGGCCGGGCTGCTGCGGCGGGCCGGGGCAGTGGGAGAGCAAGGCGGCCGGATCGAGGTTATCGAGGTCGACGGCGGTTCCCGGCCAGCGTGGGTGGTGATCATCCCCGGAACCCAGCAGGGCGCCCTGCCGGAAGGAACCAACCCCTTTGACCCCGCCGGAATCGCCGAGGCCCTGGGCTATGACTCGGCGTCGACGGCGCAGGCCATCAGGGAGGCGTTGCGGCAGGCCGGGGCCGAGGCCGGCGATCAGCTCGTGGCCGTCGGCTACAGCCAGGGCGGGATCCACGCGATGAATCTCAGCAAGGACCGTGCTGTCCTGGCCGAGTACGACCTCAAGTTCGTGCTGACCGCGGGCTCGCCGGTGGGCGGGATCAGCCCCGCGCCGGGGATCCGCAGCCTGCACCTCGAACATGAGCAGGACTGGGTGCCGGGGGCGGACGGACTGGCGAACCCGGACACCAGGGACAGGGTGACCGTGACCCTCACCAACCCGCTGGCGGTGCCGCCGCCACAGGATTTCGGCCTGGGTCCCGGGCACCGGTTGGAGAATTACGCTGACGGGGCCGCGCTCGTCTCCGCGAGCCGGGACAACACCCTGCAGGACTCCACCGCGGCACTGGCCGCAGTGGTGGGGACCGGCGGGGCGGCGTCGGTGACCAGGTTCTCGCTCCGGCGCGAGGCCCGGCCGGAACCGCGGGCAACGCCCGCAACCTCTTCGGGCACGCCGCGCGGCACGGGCGCTTCTAACGATCGAGGGCAGGAAGGAAGCTCGCCACGAGGGACACCAGACTGATGATGATGGCGGCGAACACGGCAGTCCAGAAGAACGAGTCGATGGTGAAGTGCACAGTGGTGTAGCTGCTGATCCAGGAGGTCAAGTAGAGCATCGCGGCGTTGATGACCACGGTGAACAGGCCCAGGGTGAGGATCGTGATCGGCAGCGAGAGGAGGCTGACAATGGGCTTGACGAAGGCATTGACCAGACCGAAGATCAATCCGATGAACAGGTAGCCCAAGATGATGCTGATGGTGCCGTCACTCTGGGTGGAAATATCCAGCCCGGTGAGGATCCAGCAGGCGATTGCAAGGGCCAGTCCGTTGATGATGACTCGTACGATGATTGAGCGCATGGCCCCATGCTGTCATACGCCCGGCGGCGACGGCAGGGACCATATTCCCCATGTCAGCAACGGTTATCCCCTACGGACAGCAATCGGCTCCCGCAACTGCGGCAGCGACCCGAAGTAGGCTAGTTGGCATGACTTCATCAGAGAATCCGGCCGGGGGCATCAGGCCCCGTCCGGTGGTAGACCTCCTCCCCCGCTACGCGGCTGGAAAACCCCCCGTTCCCGTGGAAGGCCTGACCAGCTACAAGTTGTCCTCCAACGAGAACCCGTTGCCCCCGATCCCTGCAGTGCAGCAGGCCATCGCGGCGCAGACCGATTTCAACCGCTACCCCGATCCGCTCAGCAGCAGGCTGCGTGAAGCGCTCGCCCGCTTCCTGGATGTTCCCGCCGAGGACATCGTCACGGGCGCCGGCAGCCTGGGCGCCCTGAACCAGCTGCTGACCACCTTCGCCGGCCAGAACGACGACGGCAAGGCCGACGAGGTCATCTACGCCTGGCGCTCGTTCGAGGCCTACCCGATCTGCGTCGGACTGGCCGGCGCCGAGAGCGTCCGGATCCCGCTGACATCCGACGGGCGGCATGACCTGGACGCCATGGCCGCCGCAGTGAGTGCGCGGACCCGGATGATCCTGCTGTGCACGCCCAACAACCCCACCGGACCCATCCTGACGGCCGAGGAAACGGAGCGCTTCATCCAGGCCGTTCCGGCCGACGTCGTGGTGGTCATTGACGAGGCCTACCAGGAATTCGTGCGCGCCGGCGACGCCGTGGACGGCATCGCCATGTACCGCAAGTACCCCAACGTCGTCGTCCTGCGGACCTTCTCAAAAGCGCACGGCCTCGCCGGACTCCGTGTGGGCTACAGCGTCTCCAGGCCCGAACTGACGCAGCACCTGCGCGTCAGTGCCACCCCCTTCGCCGTGTCCCAGATCGCGGAAACGGCGGCCGTGACGTCGCTCGAGCACTTCGCCGATGTTGTAGAAAGGGTACAAAGACTGGTGGACGAACGGGACCGGGTCACGGCGGGACTGCGTGAGCTCGGGTGGTTCGTCCCGGAGGCCCAGGGCAACTTTGTCTGGCTCAATCTGGGCGAAAACAGCGCGGAATTTGCCGCCCTGGCGGCGGAACGGGCGCTGTCCGTACGGGCCTTCGGCAACGAGGGCGTCCGGGTCAGCATCGGCGAAACGGAAGCCAACACCCGTTTCCTGGAGCTCTGTGCGATCTATACAAAACCGCCGCGGCGTTCCTAGCGCTTAACACTGCGCGCTCAGGCCGCCCCGTGCGGATAAAGTAAGGACCAGTAAGCCAAAATATATGCCGGACCTGGAATGTATTCCTGGTCCGGCATATATCCCAGCGATTGCGGCGCATTCGGATGCGGCAAGCAAGGAGACGGTATGGGCGCCACACATCTGCCCTCTACCGAGTTCGACGGAACCGGGATGGATGACCAGCTCGAAGCGGAGGCCGAGGCCCAACTGGGTGCCCCGGCCGAGCCGATGGTGCAGTTGCTGGACCCGGACGGCACCCTGGGCTCGGACCCGGTTTTCTCAAAATACGCCGAGAAGCTGGACCCGGGCACCCTGCGCGGCTTCTACGCGGATATGGCCAAGATCCGCCGCTTCGACGTGGAGGCCACCGCCCTGCAGCGGCAGGGCCAGCTGGCCCTGTGGGTCCCGCTCACCGGACAGGAAGCCGCCCAGATCGGCTCCGGACGGGCCAGCCAGCCGCAGGACTACATCTTCCCCACCTACCGCGAGCACGGCGTGGCCCTGACGCGAAACGTGGACCTGGCCGAGCTGCTGCGCCAGTTCCGGGGCGTCTCCAACGGCGGCTGGAACCCGAAAGACACGAACTTCCACCTCTACACGCTGGTCCTGGCCGCCCAGACCCCGCACGCCGTCGGGTACGCCATGGGCATCCAGCGGGACCAGAAACTGGCGGCCGCCAACGCCGTCGCCAGCGGTGAGGCGGGACAGGCCGTGGAGCCGAACGCCGCCGTCATGGTGTATTTCGGCGACGGCGCCAGCTCCGAAGGGGACGTCCATGAATCCATGGTGTTCGCCGCTTCCTACCAGGCGCCCGTGGTCTTCTTCTGCCAGAACAACCACTGGGCCATCTCCGTGCCAAGCTCCGTGCAGACCCGCATCCCGCTCGCCAACCGCGCCAAAGGCTACGGCTTCCCCGGTATCAGGGTGGACGGCAATGACGTGATCGCCGTCCACGCCGTCACGGAATGGGCGCTGGAGCGGGCCCGCGAGGGCCATGGGCCCGTACTCATCGAGGCGTTCACCTACCGGGTCGGGGCGCACACCACGGCCGATGACCCCACCAAATACCGCGCATCCGCCGAAGAAAGCCTCTGGCGTGCCAAGGACCCGCTGGCCCGGCTGGAGAAGTATCTCCGGGCCCAGGGCCTCGCGGATGACAGCTTCTTCGAGCAGGTCAAGGCCGACGGCGACGAGCTCGCCGCCTATGTCCGCAAGACCACCCACGACCTCGAAACCCCGGACATCCGGACCGCCTTCGCCAACACCTATGTGGAGGCCCACCCGCTGGTGGCCGAGGAACTGGCCTGGTTCGAGGAATACAGCGCAGGGTTCGCCGATGAGGTGTCCGCCGATGAGGCACGCACAGCCGAGACAGACAGGGCGGCCCGCTGATGACCACCATGACCATTGCGAAAGCCATCAATGAGGGTCTGCGGGCCACGTTGAACAACAACCCCCGCTCGCTGCTGATGGGCGAGGACATCGGGGCCCTTGGCGGCGTCTACCGGGTCACCGACGGGCTGATCGCCGAATTCGGCGCCGACCGCGTGGTCGATACCCCGCTGGCCGAATCCGGCATTATCGGCACCGCCATCGGCCTCTCCCTGCGCGGCTACCAGCCGGTCTGCGAGATCCAGTTCGACGGTTTCGTGTTCCCGGGGTTCAACCAGATCACCACCCAGCTGGCCAAGATGCACTCGCGCAGCAACGGCAACCTGACCGTTCCCGTCGTCATCCGGATCCCGTACGGCGGCGGCATCGGCTCCATTGAACACCACTCCGAATCGCCGGAGGCACTGTTCGCCCACACGGCCGGGCTGCGCATCATCACCCCCTCCAATCCGCACGATGCCTACTGGATGATCCAGCAGGCCGTCGACTGCCAGGATCCCGTGATCGTCTTCGAGCCCAAGCGCCGCTACTGGCTCAAGGGCGAGGTCGACACCGAGACCCCGGGCGCGTCCGCTGACCCCTTCAAGGCGCATGTGCTCCGCGAGGGCACCGACGCGACCGTCGTCGTCTACGGCCCGCTAGTGCCCGTGGCCCTCGCAGCGGCCGAGGCCGCCGCCGAGGACGGCCACAGCGTCGAGGTGATCGACCTCCGTTCCATCTCGCCGATCGACTTCGACACCGTCACGGCCTCGGTCCGGAAAACCGGCCGGCTGATCGTGGCCCACGAGGCCCCCACATTCGGCGGCATCGGCGGCGAAATCGCCGCGCGGATCAGTGAGCGGGCGTTCCATTCACTGGAGGCCCCCGTCATCCGCGTCGGGGGATTCCACATGCCCTATCCCGTGGCCAAGGTCGAAGAAGACTACCTGCCGGACATCGACCGCATCCTTGAGGCGCTCGACCGCGCCCTGGCGTACTGACGAGGACCCATGACGCTCAACAAGTTCAACCTTCCCGACGTCGGCGAAGGGCTGACAGAGGCCGAAATCGTCGCCTGGAAGGTCAAGGCCGGCGATACCGTGGCCGTCAACGACGTCCTGTGCGAGATCGAGACGGCCAAATCCCTGGTGGAACTGCCCTCACCCTTCGCCGGGACCGTCACCGAACTGCTGGTGCCCGAGGGAGTCACGGTGGATGTCGGCACGCCGATCATCAGCGTGAGCGACGCCATCGACGCCCCGGCGCCGGCCGCCGCGGCACCCGCCCCGGCGCCTGTAGCCCAGGAGCAGGCTGCCGCCGCGCCCATGTACGGCACGCTTCCGGCTGATGACTCCGACGCCGGCGAACCAGCCGGGCGCCCGGCCGGCGGGCCGCTCGTGGGCTCCGGTCCCAAGGCCGACGCCGTCAAGCGCCGGCGGCGGATTTCCGCCCCTGCGGCAGCCGGCCACGACGCCCCGTCCGCCGCGGCAGCCACCGGCGCTGCCGCCCCGGTGGTGGAGCAGGTGGGGGTGGAGGCCCACGACATATGGATCAACCCGGACGCGGCCAGCCGCCCTGCCGACGCGGCCACGGGCCCCGCCGGCTCCGTTGAGGCGCGCCCCACCTTCGGCGGTGCCATCAGCGGCCTGGTCGGCAAGGTGCTGGCCAAGCCGCCGGTCCGCAAGATCGCCCGGGACCTCGGGATCAACCTGGCCGATGTCGTGCCTACCGGCGCCCGCGGTGAAGTGACCCGCGAGGACCTGGTGAGCTACCAGGCCCAGCGGGACGCCGAGGTGGACAAGGCGGACTCGTTCTGGGGCAAGTCCGGCCGCCCGCAGGACCAGCGGATCGAGCGGATCCCGGTCAAGGGAGTCCGCAAAGCCACCGCGAAGGCCATGGTCGAATCCGCGTTTGCCGCGCCGCACGTCAGCATCTTTGTCGACGTCGATGCCAGCCGCACCATGGAATTCGTCAAACGCCTCAAGGCCTCCCGCGACTTCGAAGGCATCAAGGTCTCCCCGCTGCTGATCCTGGCCAAGGCGGTCATTTGGGCCGCGGCGCGAAACCCGAGTGTCAACGCAACGTGGGTGGACAACCCGGACGGCAGCGATTCCGCGGAGATCCACGTCAAGCACTTCATGAACCTGGGCATCGCGGCCGCCACGCCCCGCGGGCTGATGGTGCCGAACATCAAGAACGCCCAGGACCTCTCGCTCAAGCAACTGGCCCTGGCCCTGAACGAGCTCGCCACGACGGCGCGGGCCGGCAAGACCCAGCCTGCCCAGATGCGCGGCGGCACGCTCACCGTGACCAACATCGGCGCCCTCGGGATCGACACCGGAACGCCGATCATCAACCCTGGCGAGGTCGCCATCGTGGCGTTCGGCACCATCAAGCAAAAGCCTTGGGTCCTGGACGGCGAAGTCATTCCGCGTTGGATCACCACCCTCGGCGGCTCCTTCGACCACCGCGTGGTGGACGGCGACCTTTCGGCCCGCTTCATGGCCGACGTCGCCGCCATCCTGGAAGAGCCGGCCCTGCTGCTGGACTAGCCGGCGAAACCGGCCACGAAACCGGCCGCGAAACCGCAGAACCCCGCCGCTGAACCTTTCAGCGGCGGGGTTTCTCAGTGTTGGGGTTTCTCAGTGGCCAGCCTGGCCCGGGCCGCTCAGTTTCCCGAGTATGCGGTCAGGATCTGGACCAGCGCGGGATCGCCGCTCATGCCGGCGAGGGCGGCCGAGGCGGCAAACATCAGGCCCGCGAGCCCCGCGCAGCACGCGCTGATTCCCGTCAGGAACTTCCAGTCCTCCCGGAACACGCTGCGCAAGGTGTCGGGCATGCGCAGTCCCGGGGCAATCAGGTTGGGTGCGCTGTCCGTCGATCCGTCGTCCAGGAACGCGACAACGCGACCGGCACCGCGGTCCACGCGCATGGCGCTGATGTGGTTGCCGTGCCGGGCCAGCAGGATGTCGTGGCCAACCAGCTGGCGGCGCTGAAGAGTGATCATGGGGCTCCCTTGGTAGGTGGGTTCTCGGACGTCCGCACCATCGCAGGGCACCTCCCATTTTACTGAGCCGGTCCGCGCCGGGCGGCCCGCTGGGCGGTGAGGCTGCCCACGACAAAGGGTGATCCTCATCAAGTCCGGACACGGCCACGACCGGACACAGCCAAGTCCGCGCCCTCCTGTCCCGCGGCTACGCCCGGCACTAGAGTGGCACCAGCCGCCGACAGCCCGGGCGGAAGCGGATCAAAGGAGATGTTGCGTGTTTTCAAGCCCGTACCCCGACGTCGATGTTCCCAACCTCGGCATTTACGACTATCTCTTCGGCGCTCTGGCAGAGGAGGACCTGGACCGGGTCGCCGTCGTCGATGGCGCCAGCGGTGCGGAGACCACCTACCGGGCGCTGCGCGGGCAGATCGACGCCCTCGCCGGTGCCGTCGCCGCCCAGGGCCTGGGCGTGCACGGCGTGGCCGCCATCCTGTGTCCCAACGTCCCCGCCTTTGCGACCGTCTTCCACGGCCTGCTCCGGGCAGGCGCAACGGTCACCACCATCAACGCCCTGTACACGGCCGACGAGATCGCCACCCAGCTCACCGACGCCGGCGCGGACTGGCTCTTCACCGTATCGGCGCTGCTGCCGGCCGCCCGGGAGGCCGCCGAAAGGACCGGGATCCCTGCCTCACGGCTCGTGGTGCTCGACGGCGCCGACGGCCACCCCTCGCTGGCCGACTTGCTCGCCATGGGCGCACCGGCCCCCCGCGTCTCGTTCGATCCCGCCACGCATGTGGCCGTGCTGCCCTACTCCTCCGGCACCACCGGCCGGCCGAAGGGGGTCATGCTCAGCCACCGCAACCTCGTCGCCAACGTGGAACAGGCCAGGGGTCTGCTCGACGTCGGCCCCGAAGACCGGGTCCTGGCGCTGCTCCCGTTTTTCCACATCTACGGGCTGACCGTGCTGCTGAACCTCGCGCTGCGCCAGCGGGCCAGGCTTGTGACCATGCCCCGGTTCGACCTGCCCGAGTTCCTGCGGATCATCCAGGACCACCGGTGCAGCTACCTGTTCATCGCACCTCCCGTGGCCGTGGCGCTGTCCAAGCACCCGCTCGTTGCCGAGTACGACCTCGGCTCGGTGCACACCACCCTTTCCGGCGCGGCACCGCTGGACGGCGAACTTGGCAAGCGTCTGGCCGAACGCCTCGGCTGCCAGGTCCTGCAGGGCTACGGCATGACCGAGATGAGCCCGGTATCGCACCTCATTCCGCGCGGAGGCCGCGATGGGCTCAGAGTCCCCGTCAGTTCCGTGGGGTATACGGTGCCGAACATGCAGTGCCGCCTCGTGGACCCGGCCACGGGGGAGGAGATCCCGGTTCCCGCGGAAGGGACCAGCGCGCCGGGGCACCTGTTGTGCCGCGGGCCGAATGTGATGCTCGGCTACCTCAACCGGCCGCAGGAAACCGCGGACACCCTGGACGCGGACGGCTTCCTGCGCACCGGGGACATCGCCACGGTGCGGGCGGACGGGGTGGTGACGGTCGTGGACCGGCTCAAGGAACTGATCAAGTACAACGGCTACCAGATCGCCCCGGCGGAACTGGAGGCGCTGCTCCTCACCCACCCCGGCATCGCCGACTCCGCGGTGGTCGGCTCCCTCGACGCCGACGGCCAGGAAGTGCCCAAGGCGTTCGTGGTCCGCCAGCCGGGCGCGGACGGCGATGCCTTGGACCTGGCGGGCGTCATGGACTTCGTGGCGGCCCGGGTGGCGCCGTTCAAGAAAGTCCGACAGGTTGAGTTCATCGACGCCGTGCCGAAATCCGCCTCAGGAAAGATCCTGCGGCGGATGCTTGGGTCTGCAGGCTCAGACACCGGCCAAGCCGCCGTGCCGGCAGCGGCACCGAAGCAGCAGTAGCGCCTCAGTCGGCGTCGGTCTTGGCGATGTAGACGTCACAGGGGGCGTTGTGGGCCACGCTGTTCGCAACGCTCCCCAAGACCCGGCCGATTCCGCTCATGCGCCGGTTGCCGACCACGATCATCAAGGCACTCGTCCGTTCGGCTTCCCGGATCAGGGCCTCGGCCGGCTTGCCCCGCGCGGCGGCGTACGTGACGGTGATGTCCGGGCGGCGCAGGCCTTCCGCGACCGAGCGCGCAACCGTTTCCGCGTTGCCGGCGTCGGAAACGATCCACTGGTCACTGCCGCTGCCGAAGACCTGTGTCTTGTCGCTGTCAAAGGCGCTGACCACATGAAGTGTCGCCCCCACGGAAACTGCGAGGTCGCGCGCGGTGTGCGCCGCCCGCAGTGCAGTTTCACTGCCGTCGACGCCGACAACGATTATTCCGGTCATGGACCGCTCCTCTTTCAACGAGTAATGCTGTTTAGTGTGCCTGGCCGATCAACTGGCCCCAGCGCGCCCCAGTCGAGGCCCCGCATGGATCCTGCCGGTGTTCACGCTACAGGGCGGCCAGGGCTTCCCGCAGGACCGGCGCGAGCCGCCGCACACCCTCGCGGATCGATTCGGGCGGCACCGCGCTGAACGCCAGCCGGATCTTGTTCGACGGGTCGTCCGAGTTTGTGAAGGCCGCTCCCGGAATGAAGACGACGCCGGCGTCGATGGCCTTCCTCAGTAGCGGGTAAGTATCCACGCCGTCGGGCAGCGTAACCCACACGAAGAAGCCGCCCTCGGGGCGCGTCCAGGTCAGTCCCTCCGGCATGTAGTCGGCCAAGGCGGCCAGCATTGCCTCGCAACGTTCCTGGTACAGCCCCCGGTACGTCTCGATCTGGCCGCGCCAGTCGTAGTCGCGCAGATAGGCCGACACCAGCATCTGGTTCAGCGTCGGCGGGCACAGGGTGACGGCCTCCGACGCCAGGTAGTACCTGCGCTGCAGGTGGGCCGGGACCAGGGCCCAGCCGATCCGCAGGCCCGGGGCGAAGATCTTGGAAAAGGACCCCATGTAGATGACGTCATCCGGGTTGGCCGCCCGCAGGGGGGTGAGCGGCTTGCCGTCGAAGCGGAGCAGGCCGTAGGGGTTGTCCTCCAGCACCAGAATATTCGCGCGACGGCATATATCCACCACGGATGGCCGGCGTTCCGCGGACAGGGTGATGCCGGACGGGTTGTTGAAGCTGGGAATGGTGTAGAGGAACTTGACGTTCTTGCCCGCGGTCTGGAGGGCGGCGATCTTTGCCTCCAGCAGATCAGGGATGATGCCGTCACCGTCCATCGGCACCGTTTCGACCTCCACCTGGTAGGCCTCGAAGGTGTTGAGGGCCCCGACATAGGTGGGGTCCTCGACGAGGACCACGTCGCCCGGATTGCAGAAAACCTTGGTGGCCACATCCTGCGCGGACTGCGAGCCGGCCGTGATGACGATGTTCGCGGGGTCGGCGTCCAGGATCCCCTCTGCCGCCATGACCTCGCAGATCTGGATGCGGAGCTCTTCAGTGCCTTGGCCGCCGCCGTACTGCAGGGCGGTCATCCCCTGCTCGGCGATGATCTTCGCGGCGGTCTGGCCCAGGCGTTCCAGCGGCAGGGACTGCAGGTAGGGGCTGCCCCCGGCGAGGGAGACGAGGCCGGGGCGCATCGAGATGTCGAAAACATCCCGGACCGCCGACTGCTTGATATTTGCTGCGCGCTCCGAGAACAGGATCTCGTGGCGGTGGGCGGACGTAGCCGCACGTTCGATTGCGTCAATGGCCTCGGCCGGAAGTACTGCTGCGGCGGCATCAAGTGTTTCGTGGGTCACAAACCCAAGGATACTACCCGTGTTGTCTTGGGGGAAACGATTGTTTCCAAATCATGCCCGGGCCGAAAGCGACCGGGCTGCTCCGGGCGGCCCGAGGCCCCCGGCAGCCGTGTGCTGCCGGGGGCCCGGGAGGTATCTGGAGCGGAGTGCGGGGTTCGGAAGCTTACGCCGCTTCCGCAGCGGGAGCCTCGGCCAGCGCGTCGAACACGCCCTTGATCTGCTCGACAACTTCGGCGTCGTCCTTGGGGTGAACCTCGGCGAAGCGGACCATCGAGCCCGGGACTGCCAGCTTGACGTTTTCGAGGACCTGGGCGCCGGCGATGCCGACGGCCTTGCGGGCCTCGTCCTGGGCCCATACGCCGCCGAACTGGCCAAAGGCGGTTCCGACAACCGCGGTGGGCTTGCCGGACAGGGCGCCTGCGCCGAAGGGGCGGGACAGCCAGTCGATGGCGTTCTTCAGCGATGCCGGGACGGTGCCGTTATGCTCCGGCGTGACCAGCAGGATGGTGTCGGCCTCGTTGGCGGCGGCCCGCAGGGCGGCGGCGGCCGCGGGCACCTGGCCTTCGACGTCGATGTCCTCGTTGTAGAAGGGGATGTTGCCCAGGCTCTCGTGAATGACCACGTCCACCTGTTCCGGGGCGTTGAGCGCGATGGCCTCGGCCAGCTGCAGGTTGGTGGAGCCGGCGCGAAGGCTGCCGACGAGAGTGAGGATGGTCTTCTTGGACATGTGTACTCCTGTGCATCACGCCGCGGGGTGATTCCGGCGGCTGGTGGATCGTGAGGCTTTGGGGGCCTTCACCCATCCTAAACGGACTGCGGTCCGGTTATATTCCGGGGCGCTAGAATCAGCGGTGTGAGCCTCATTCCGATCCGTCCCGGTGCCCAGTCCGGGGCAGGGCGCCCCGTCGCGCCCGCCGCAGAATCAGCGCGCAGCGACGCGATGCGCAACAGGGAGCTCCTGCTCTGCGCCGCCCGGGAAATCGTTGAGGAATCCAGCGCCGACGCCCTCACCATGGACCGGCTGGCGCAGCGCGCCGGAGTTGGAAAAGGGACGGTCTTCCGGCGGTTCGGCAGCCGTGCCGGGCTGATGATGGCGCTCCTTAGCGACGCCGAGGCCGAATTCCAAGGCCGGTTCATGTTTGGTCCGCCCCCGGTAGGTCCCGGCGCGCCGCCCCTGGAGCGGCTGATCGCCGTGGGCGCCGCCCGCATTGACTGGATCCTGGAATTCGGGGAGCTGGCGCGGGCCGCCGACGCCTCGGTCCACAACAGGTTCGATGTCCCGCCGGCCGTCCTCTGGCGCCGTCATCTCGAGATGCTGCTGCGCGAAGCCGGCGTGACGGCGGACCCGTGGGTCATGGCGTCGGCCCTCGGGGCGTCGCTGGAGCCGGAACTGCTGCTTCATTCCGTCGGCGTGCACGGGATTGCGCCGGAGCGCCTTGCGGACACCTGGCGGGAGCTTGTCACGCGCGTAGTGTGCGGCTCCTAGCGGCGCAGCCGGTTCCGTGGTCCAAATCCATTCCACGGAGTTATTCATAACGATCTGTAGCGAAGCCGCCGTGTCGCGGCCCGTGAGAGCCCGGCGGAGCCCGGCTAATGTGATAGCTTCCTCTGGAATGTGACCCGCAACATAGCCCACAAGGGCTCAGCCGCAAGGCATGCGGGCGGCCGGAAACCAGCTGGCCCATACTCCCGAACCGGCTGCGGAACCCGCTGCCGGATGGGGACGACGGAAGGATCGACGTTGTGAATAATCTTGTCCCTGGCACAGGCGGGCCCGCCCGTGCGGCCGCAGCCGTGACGCACGGATCTGCTCAGGCAACGGCGATCCAGAACTAGCCGCTCCATGCTTCGATATCTCGCCAAACGTGCGCTCACGTATGTCTTCATGATCTTCCTGACCACCAGTGCCGGCTATCTCCTGGCTGTGAGCACGCTGCAGCCGGCGCTGCTTGAGCAGGAGCGGATTCCGCGGCCCACGCCCGAGCAGGTGGTCAATTCCTTCCGGCTCAAGGGGCTCGATCCCACCCTCAACCCGTGGGAGCGCTACGTCGACTGGCTCACCGCCATTCTCACCCGCTGGGACTGGGGACGGAGCCCCAACGGTGCCTTCATCAACGCCGAGTTCGGCGACCGGGTCTGGATCTCAACCCGGCTCTTCCTGGCCTCGATCATCCTGACCCTCGTGATCGGCGTCGCCCTCGGCGTCTTCACCGCGGCCCGCCAGTACAAGGCCTCGGACCGGGCCATCACCTCGTACAGCTACCTCATGTACATCGTCCCCGCACCGATCGCCTACTTCCTGGTGCAGCTGGGCGCCATCAACATCAACGAGTCGGTCGGGGAGCGGGTCTTCTTTGTCACCGGCATCTCCACCCCGGGTCTGGACGGCGACGGCTGGGCCCAGTTCGTCGACATGCTCGCCCACTACGCCGTGCCCACGTTCGCCATCACGATTGTGGGCTGGGGCGCATACCAGATCGCCCAGCGCCAGTATCTGCTGGACAACGTCAACGCCGACTTCGTCAGGACGGCGCGGGCCAAGGGCCTGACCCGCAACCAGGCCATCAGCCGGCACGCCCTGCGGGTGTCCTTCATCCCCGTGGCGCAGAGCATTGCGTTCACCATCCCGGCCATCTTCGCCGGCGGCTTCTTCGCCGAGAAAATCTTCGCCTGGCACGGCGTCGGGTCCTGGTCCATCGACTCAATTGCCCTGCAGGACGTCAACGCGGCCACCGCGACCCTCGCCTACGGCTCCGTCATCTTCGCGGTCGGAGCGATCCTCGCCGACTTCGCCACCACGCTCGTGGACCCGAGAGTGCGGGTGCAGTAATCATGACCAACCTCAACACGATTGACCCAGCCGCCGTCCTGGACGAAGGAAAGTTCGGCGACGACGAGGTCGTGATCGGCAAGTCGCGGATCATCCTGCGGCGCTTCCTGCGCAACCGGACAGCGGTCGCCGGCCTCGCCATCTTCCTGGCCCTGACCCTCTTCTCCTTCATCGCCGGCTTCTTCGGCAGCTGGGACAAGGAGACCATCGACCCCTTCAACATCGGCATGCCGCCCTCCGCGGAGCACCTGCTGGGCACCTCCCAGGCCGGGATCGACCTCTACGCCCTTACCGTCGAGGGCACCAGGGTCTCCATCCTGATCGGCGTCGTCGTCGGCCTCGTCTCGGTGCTGATCGCCGCCGTCTACGGCTGCACCATGGCGTTCTTCGGCCGCAAGGTGGACAAGGTCATGCTGTTCATCCTCGAAGCCCTGATCATGATGCCGGCCCTGCTGGTTGTCGCGGTGGCCACGAGCGGCGGCGCCAACGGCCTGAAGAACACCGTCCCGAGCTGGCTGCTGCTCATCATCGTGCTGCTGGTCTTCAGCTGGATGGGGACCGCACGCCTCATCAGGTCCCTGTCGCTCTCCCTCATGCAGCGTGACTTCGTCAAAGCCTCCCAGTACATGGGCATCCCGCCGCGCCGGATCGTCTGGCGCCACCTCGTGCCGAACATCGGCTCCCTGCTGGTCCTGGAAGTCACCCGCGGCGTCACTGGAGCCATCCTCGCCGAGGTCGCGTTCTCCTTCATCGGCATCGGCATCAAGGTCCCCGACGTGAGCCTGGGCGTCCTGATCGGCCAGTCGACCTCCCAGGTTTCCACCTTTCCGTGGATGTTCTGGGCGCCCCTGATCGTGATGTTCCTGCTGACCGGCTCGCTCGCCATGATGAACGACGGCCTCCGCGACGCGTTCGACCCCAGCTCCAGCTCCGTTGGCCGCGCCAAGAGGAGCAAGGCCACTGGCAACGCCACCGGCGGCGCCACCGGCAAGACACAGAAGAAGAGCAAATGACCAGCAACACCACCGCACGGGACACCGCGCAAGGGACCGCCGAGCGCCTCCACTCCGCCGGGCTGCACGCCCCCACGAGCGCGGTCCTCTCCGTCCGGGACCTCAACGTCCGCTTCAACACGGAAAACGGCGTGGTGCACGCGGTCCGCGGCGTCGACTTCGACGTGATGCCCGGCAAGACGCTGGGCATCGTGGGCGAGTCCGGCTCCGGCAAATCCGTCACGTCCATGGCGATCATGGGCCTGCTGCCCCCGACGGCGGAAATCACCGGTTCGGTCCGGCTGCAGGGCAAGGAGCTCCTGGGGCTCAGCGACAAGGCCATGTGCCGCCACCGCGGCAGCGACCTCGCCATGGTGTTCCAGGACCCGCTGTCCTCCCTGACCCCGGTCTACACGGTCGGCACCCAGATCATCGAGGCCCTGACCGTCCACAACCCGACCATGAGCAAGCAGGCCAAGGAGGCACGCGCCGTCGAACTCCTGGGGTTGGTCGGCATCCCCAGCCCGAAGGACCGGCTCAAGGCCTTCCCGCACGAGTTCTCCGGCGGCATGCGCCAGCGCGTCATGATCGCCATCGCGATCGCCAACAACCCGCGGGTTCTGATCGCCGATGAGCCGACGACGGCGCTGGACGTCACCATCCAGGCGCAGGTCCTCGAGGTGCTCCACGCCGCCCAGGAGGAGACCGGCGCCGCGGTCGTCATGATCACGCACGACCTCGGCGTGGTCGCCGGCATGGCGGACGACATCATGGTGATGTACGCGGGCAGGCCGGTGGAGACCGGCAGCGTCGATGACATCTACTACAGCCCGCGGATGCCGTACACGATGGGCCTGCTCGGTGCGGTCCCGCGCGTGGACGTCGCGGAAAAATCGTCGCTGGTGCCGATCGACGGCATCCCCCCGAACCTCACCCAGCCGCCCACCGGCTGTTCGTTCGCGCCGCGGTGCCCGCTGGCCAGCGAGGCCTGCCTCGACGGCGAACCGGACCTTCGGGCGGTGGCGCCCGGCACCGGGCACAGCGCCGCGTGCATCAAGAGCGAGGCCCTTGCCGACGTCGATGTCCACACGGTTTTCGCCGTCCCGGCCGTGCCGGTATCCCGCTTTGACAGCCTTCCCCGGCACGAACGCAAGACTGTCCTGGAACTCCGCGACGTCAGGAAGCACTTTCCGCTGATGAAGGGCGCCCTGATCAAGCGCAGGATCGGCACGGTGAAGGCCGTGGACGGGCTGAGCTTCGATATCCGTGAGGGCGAGTGCTTCTCGATCGTGGGGGAGTCGGGCTGCGGAAAGACCACCACCCTGCTGGAAATCATGGAATTCCACAGGGACCAGGACGGCGAGGTGGTGATCGGCGGGCTGAGCAACAAGCAGGCCGCGGACGCCCGGGCCAAGAGCGCCATGCGCAAGGAACTGCAGATGGTGTTCCAGGATCCCACCGGGGCACTGGATCCGCGCTTCACCGTCTACGAGGTCCTGGCCGAGCCGATGGAAAACCTGGGCATGCCCAAGGCTGCCATCCGGAAGCGGATCATGGAGCTCATGGAGCTGGTGGGCCTGCAGGCGGACCACGTCAACCGGTTCCCCAACCAGTTCTCCGGCGGCCAGCGCCAGCGCATCGGCATTGCCCGCGCCCTCGCGGTGAACCCCCGGCTGGTGGTCCTGGATGAGCCCGTCTCCGCCCTCGACGTATCGGTGCAGGCCGGCGTCATCAACCTCCTGGACAAGCTCCGTGCCGAACTCGGCCTCAGCTACCTCATGGTGGCCCATGACCTCTCCGTGGTCCGGCACATCTCCAACCGCGTTGCCGTCATGTACCTGGGCAAGATCGTGGAGATCGGCGACGTCGACGCCGTCTTCGACAACCCCCGCCACCCCTATACCCGTGCCCTGCTCTCCGCGATCCCGGTACCGGATCCGGAGCTGGAGCGCACCCGCGAGCGGATCATCCTCCAGGGCGACCTGCCCTCGCCGCTGGAAGCGCCGGCAGGCTGCAACTTCGCCACCCGCTGTCCCGTGTTCGCGGCCCTGCCGCCGGCCAGGCAGGAGAAGTGCCTGACCCTGGAGCCGGCCCTCGAAGCGTCCGCCACCGACCAGCAGTTCGCCTGCTTCTACCCGGACGGCGAACTGGACGCGGACATGCTGGTTGTCCACGAAAACCACTGAATCACCGGACCAGCACACCACCCGAGAACCCACGCATCACACTCGCATGAAAAAAATGAAGGGGATCACATGAAAAATCGGACCAGGATCGGCGGCCTCACCGCCGTCGTGGCTGCCCTCGCGCTGACCGCTTGCGGCAGCGGTGGCGCCTCAACCACCGCCCAGAGCGCCAAGGCACAGGATGCCTCCGGCGACCTGAGCAAGCTGGTCAGCGTCAACGCCAAGAAGGCCGCCGACCTGCAGCAGGGCGGTACCGTGACGCTGCCGCTGGGCAACATCGGACCGGACTTCAACGGCTTCTCCAACGCGGGCAACTCGGCGGACAACACCGAACTGCACTACCCGATCGACGAGGCCGGCTACGTGGGCTGCTGGAAGCTGGACTTCGACGGCACCGCCAACCTCAACAAGAACTTCTGCGAAGACTTCAAGAGCGAGGTCAAAGACGGCAAGCAGACCATCACCATCAAGATCAACCCGAAGGCCGCCTACAACGACGGCACCCCGATCAACGCCGCCACGTTCGAGAACACGTGGAAGATGCTCAATGGCCAGAACAAGGACATCGACATCGTCAGCTCCGGGGCCTACGAGTTCATCGACTCCGTCAAGGCGGGAAGCAGCGACAAGGAAGTCGTTGTCACCACCACACAGCCGGTGTACCCGCTCAGTGACATGTTCGGCGGCTTCATCCCGCAGACCGTGAACACTCCCGAAATCTTCAACACCGGCTTCACGGGCGAACTGCACCCCGAGTGGATGGCGGGCCCGTTCAAGGTCGACAAGTTTGACTCCGCCGCGAAGACTGTCTCCCTCGTGCCGAATGACAAGTGGTGGGGCGAGAAGCCGGTCCTGGACAAGGTGATCTTCCGCCAGCTGGAGGCCAGCGCCGAGATCGCCGCCTTCAAGAACGGCGAAATCGACATGGCCGACGGCCGCACGCTGACGAAGTACAAGCAGCTTGAAGGCTCCAAGAACTCCGAGGTCCGCCGCGGCCAGCGCCTCTTCGCCGGCGGCCTGAACCTCAACGCCCTCAAGGCCCCGCTCACTGACGTCGCAGTCCGCAAGGCAATCTTCACCGCCGTGGACCGCCCCGCCATCCGCGCCGTCCGCTTTGGCGGACTGAACTGGGAAGAGAACAGCTCGGGCTCCATGATGCTGATGCCGTTCTCGAAGTACTACCAGGACAACTACCCGGTCAAGGAAACCGGCGCCGACGCGGCCAAGAAGGTCCTGACCGAGGCCGGCTACAAGGCCAACGCCAAGGGCATCATGGAAAAGGACGGCGTCCCGGCGTCGTTCAAGATCACCAACTTCGGTGACGACCCCACCGGCCTCGCCACCGTTCAGACGCTGCAGAAGCAGCTTCAGGCGGCCGGCATGGACGTTGGCATCGACCAGCGCGGTGACGCCGACTTCGGCAAGGTGGTTGGCAGCCGCGACTTCCAGCTCACCATCAGCGGCTACACGGTAGGCGCCGACGCCACCTCCGGCGTGAAGCAGTTCTACGATTCCAAGACCAACGAGAACGAACTCGGCGACGCCGAACTGGACAAGGCCATCAAGGACCTTGCCTCCATCCAGGATGACGCCCAGCGCAACAAGGCCGCCATGGACGTCGAGAAGAAGCACATGGAGAAGTACTTCTCCATGGGCGTGATCATGAACGGCCCGCAGATCTACTTCGCCCGCACGGGCCTGGCCAACTACGGTGCGGCCCTGTTCCAGACCCCGGACTGGAGCGTCGTCGGCTGGCAGAAGAGCTAGTCCCGGCAAGCACCACGCACTAACAAGCAGCACGGCCGAGGCCGGTGCCCCTGGAAGCTTCCGGGCGGCGCCGGCCTCGTTCGATTAAGCCCTGCCGGACAGGCGCCCCGGTGCATGCCCAGCCGGTAGCCTTGGCACCATGAGCAACGATTCAACCCGGCCCATCCGCACCGCCGTCGCCGGTTTCGGCCTTTCGGGCAGCGTCTTCCACGCCCCGTTCATCGCCGCAAACCCGGCCTATTCGCTCGATGCCATTGCCACCTCCGACGCCGCCAGGAGATCTGCCGCCGCACACAGCTATCCGGCGGCCAGGATCGTCGACACCCCGGCCGATATCCTGGAGCTCGCCGGCGAACTGGACCTGCTGGTGCTCGGCACGCCGCCCGCCACCCACTACCCACTCGCGAAAGCGGCGCTGGAAGCCGGCCTCGACGTCGTCGTCGACAAGCCCTTCGCTGTCAGCAGCGCCGAGGGGCAGGAGCTCATCGACCTGGCCGGGCGGCTGGGCCGGGTGCTCACGGTGTTCCAGAACCGGCGCTGGGACGGCGACTTCCTCACCGTTAAAGCCCTCATGGACACCGGAGCCTTCGGCACCGTGAGCCGCTTTGAGTCCCGCTTCGAGCGATGGTCGCCCGACGTCCCCAAAGCATGGAAGGCGGTCGCAACGGCGGACGACGGCGGCGGGGTGCTGTTTGACCTCGGCACCCACCTGCTGGACCAGGCCGTGCAGCTTTTTGGGCCGGCCACGCTCATTCACGCGGAACTGGCGGCCCGGCGGCCCGGAGCCAAGGCGGACGACGACGTCTTCCTGGTCCTGCGGCACAGCTCCGGGGTGACCAGCCACCTGTGGATGAACATGCTGTGCGCCCAGCAGGGCCCGCGCTACCGCATCCTGGGCAGCGAGGGCGGTTTCACCAAGCACGGCGTGGACCCGCAGGAGCCGTACATCCTGGCCGGCGGAAGCCCGCTGGATGCCGACTACGGCGTGGAAGATCCGGACTGGGCCGGGCTGCTGGGGCGCGACGGGCACCTGGACCGGCTACCCACCGAGCGCGGCGCCTACCCCGAGTTTTACCGGATCCTGGCCGCCAAGATCGCCGACGGCGGCGCAAGCTCGGCGCTGCCCGTCCCCGTCGACCCCGCGGGCCCGCTCCAGGTGTTGCAGCTGATCGAGCAGGCCCGGTCCCTGGCCTAGGTTCTCGGCGCGGTGCGGGCTTAAACAGCCATCGGCTGCTCCTAACTGCCCTTCTGAGTGTCCAAAAAAGGGCGGTTTGGGCCCACACCGGCAGGGTTCCCTGGCCGAGCTTGGGAGGCGAGGGGGCCGGTGGGGAGGAGCAGCCGATGAAGTGCTGGCTACGCGGAGATGTGCTGGCTACGCGGAGACCAGCTCGTGCCAGTCGGCGACGAGGGGCAGGTTGTGCGCCTCGGAGACCGAGCGGTGCGCAACCTTGCCGCCGGCGATGTTCAGGCCGGCGGCAAGGGCGGCGTCGCGCTCAAACGCAGCCTTGACACCCAGGTTCGCCAGCGAGACGGCGTAGCGCAGGGTGACGTTGGTCAGCGCGTACGTGGAGGTGTTCGGGACGGCGCCGGGCATGTTGGCGACGCAGTAGAAGATCGTGTTGTGGACCTTGTACGTCGGTTCCTGATGCGTGGTGGGGTGCGTGTCCTCGAAGCAGCCGCCCTGGTCCACGGCGATGTCCACCAGCACGGAGCCGGGCTTCATCCGGGACACGAGCTCGTTGGTGACGAGCTTCGGTGCCTTGGCGCCGGGGATCAGGACCGAACCGATCACGAGGTCGGCGTCGACCACGGACTTCTCGATCTCGTACTTGTTGGACGCGACAGTCTTCAGGCGGCCCTGGTACTGGGCGTCCAGCTCGCGCAGGCGGTTGATGTTGATGTCCAGGATGGTGACGTCGGCACCCAGGCCCAGGGCCATGGCGGCAGCGTTGGTGCCGGCAACACCTGCGCCGAGGACAACGACCTTGGCCGGACGGACGCCCGGGACGCCGCCGAGCAGCACGCCCTTGCCGCCAGCCGGCGCCATCAGGGACGTGGCGCCGACCTGCACGGACAGCCGGCCGGCAACCTCGGACATCGGGGCCAGCAGCGGCAGGGACCTGCCCTCCTGGACGGTCTCGTAGGCGATGGCGGTGACGCCGGAGTTGATCAGGGCCTGGGTCAGTTCCGGTTCGGCGGCCAGGTGCAGGTAGGTGAAGAGGATCAGGCCCTTGCGGAAGCGGTGGTATTCGGCCTTGACCGGTTCCTTGACCTTCAGCACCATGTCGGCGCGGCCCCAGACGTCGTCGGCTTCGGCGACGATCTCGGCACCGGCGATCGCGTATTCCTCATCCGTGATGCCGGAGCCCAGGCCCGCGCCGCGCTCGACGAGGACCTCGTGGCCGTGGGTCCGGAATTCATGGACGCCGGCCGCCGTGATGGCGACGCGGAACTCGTTGTTCTTGATCTCTTTGGGTACGCCGATGATCATTTGTTAGCTCCAGTAGGTGGTGGCCTCGTGGGCCTGGATGAGCGGGGGATTCGTACTTCCAGAATAAATCCCGCTGTGAGGCACGCGACAGGTGCCGCCGCCGGGCGTTGGGCGCCCGACGCGTCATTCCGGGGTTTTTCAAAACCGGGGATAGACATTTGTCGATGGAGCAGGCGTCAGGTGTCGGCTGGTGTCCGTCCCGGCTGCATTCGCAGTGCGGCGGGCGGGGGCAGTAGTCTGGCAGGATGCAGCAGCAGGACGTGGAGCAGCTCGTGGAGCAGGTGGCGCAGCGGCTGGGCCGCGGCCTCTCCCTCGAGGACCTCGACGGTCTGCTCCTCGCCTACAGTTCCAACCAATCCCATGCGGACCGCGTCCGGGTGAACTTCCTGCTCAGTAAGCGTGTCCCCGTGGACGTCATCGCGTGGCAGCTCTCCCACGGGATCGCGACGGCGGTCCGGCCGGTCGTCGTGCCGGCCAACGCGGACCTCGGCATGCTCGGGCGCGTGTGCGTGCCGCTGCTGGTGCGGGGCTTCCGGGTGGGGTACCTGTGGGTCCAGCTCGACGCCGAGGAACCCAGCGCCGCGACCGTCCTCGCCCAGCTGCCGGACGTGGCCCCGGAGCTGGAACAACTGTCCACCCTGCTGCTGGATTCCAATACGGCCGAGTCCGAGTTCCGGCGCCGGCGCGAACAGGAGTTCCTGGCCGCGTGCGCCGGCGAGGCCAACGCGGCGGCGGCCGTCGCGGGCTGGAAAGAGGTCCAGGGCAAGGGACCCTGGCAGCTGGTGACCGTCCTGGACGCGGATGGCTGGGCCGGTGGCTCGGATCCCATCGCCGACACGCTCATTCACCGCTCCGCGGCGCTGCAGGCGACCATCGGGGTGGACGCCGCACTGTTCAGCGCCGGCACGGAGACCCACGCGGTGGTGCTCTTCAAGGAATCCACGGGACGCGCCGACCACGCCCAGGTGCTGGTCCACTACCAACTCGAACTCGCCAAACGCTCCGGGCGCACGGTCCGGCGGATCATCCTGGGCACGTCCGAGGGATTCGCCAAGCCTCGGGAACTGGCCGAGGCCTACCGGCAGTCACGGCAGGCGGCCCAGGCCGCGGCGGTGGATCCCCAGTTGGGCGAGCTCGTCGACTGCCGGGCCACCGGCGTCTACCAGCTCCTGGCCTCGGCCGGCGGCGGCGCGGGAGCCTGGGCAGACGCGGGTTCCGTGTATTTCCGCCTCCTCGAGGACCATGACCGCAACCACGAGCTGCTGCCCGTGCTGGAGCTGTTCTACGACAACGACGGCTCGGTCCAGGAAGTCGCGGCCAAACTGCACCTGCACCGGAGCAGCATCTACAACCGGCTCGGCCGGATCCGCCAGCTGCTGGGCGTGGACCCGTTGAAGGGAATGGTGCGGCTGGAACTGCATGCCGGGCTCAAGGCGCGGCGCTGGGCTGGCCGGCCCAGAATCTAGCGGCGCGCTTAGCCCTCGCGCTTGGAGGGGTCGGCGTCGAGGGCCGGCTTCGCGTCGTGGCCAGCGTCCTGGCCAAGGTCCTGGCCGGGGCGGGCGATGCCGGCGGCACTGCGGCGGCGGGAAATCCGGCTGTCCACCCAGAGCGACACCGCTACGAAAGCGACGCCGCTTGCCAGATACGTGGCGGTGTTGTTCAGGCCCATGGCGGTTCCGAAGATGCCAGCGAGCAGCATGGCGGCGATCCCTGCCACGATGTGCCACCCTCTGAATTTACCCACATTCCAAGCTTAACCCGCGGGATATCAGTGCTTCCGCGCCGGACCGGGATCGTTGCTTGATCCTTATCACTGCTTCATGAAGCACTGGCAGCCTCGTCATCCTGGCCGGCCGGCGTCCCGGCGCCCGCACCGTTCTTCTTCTGCGTTTCGAGCCACGCCATGATGTCGGCCAACCGGATCCGGCGGTGCGTTCCGCGGTATTCCACCGGGATCTCGCCGCGGTCGGTCATGTTCCGCAGATACGTGTGCGAGATCCCCGCAAGCTCCGCGGCCCGGGACGTCGTCAGCATTTCCTCGACGCTGCTGACCGTCACGGCCTCGCCGCGGCTGAAGCGGTCCAGCAGATCGACGACGGCGTCCCGCGCCGCGGGCGGCAGCCGGTGGACGGTGCCGTCCACGAACACCGTGATGTCGTGGCTGCCGTCGAGGGCGTACCTGAGGTTCTGCGCATCCTCGGCCGGGAGGCCGGCCGTCACCCGGGGGGCTATCAGTGCCATGAGTGCATCCTAGCGGCAGCAGCTACAGCCCAAGGTCCTCCAGAACCGGCAGTTTTGCCCGCACCCAGGCCCGGGCCTCGGTAGCGCTCGGCGCGGACAAGGCCAGCTTGGCAAGCTCCCGGGCTTCAGCCAGGGTGACGGTCTTCAGCACGGCGGCGACGGCCGCGATGGAACGCGCCGTCATGGACAGCGTGGTGACGCCCAGCCCCGTGAGGACGACGGCGAGGGCAGGGTCCGCCGCGGCCTCGCCGCACACGCCCACCGGCTTGTTGTGGCCCTCGGCCGCGGAACCTTCCACGGTCAGGCCCACCAGCCGCAGTACGGCCGGCTGCCAGGGGGTGTTCAGGGCGGCCAGCGGGCCGAGCTGGCGGTCGGCCGCCATGGCGTACTGGGTGAGGTCATTGGTGCCCAGGCTGGCGAAGCCGACCTCGCGGAGGATGGCCTCGGCCGTCAGCGCCGCCGACGGGACCTCCACCATGACGCCGGGCGTCTTGATCCCTGCCGCGGCGCACAGCGAGGCAAAGCGGGCCGCCTCCTCAGCGGTGGAAATCATCGGGGCCATCACCCAGACGTCCGCCTCGGATGCCTTCTCCGCCAGGGCAATGGCCTGCAGCTGGCGCTCCAGGACCCCGGGCGTGGTGAAGTCGGTGCGGTAGCCGCGGACGCCCAGGGCCGGGTTGGGCTCGGTGGCGTCGGTCAGGAACGGCAGCGGTTTGTCCGCTCCGGCATCCAGCGTGCGGAGCACCACTTTCTTGCCCGGGAAGGCGTCGAAGACGCCCTGGTAGGCGGCGGCCTGCTCCTCCACGGTCGGTTCGGTGTCCCGCTCCAGGAAGCAGAACTCGGTCCGGAACAGTCCCACGCCCTGGGCGTTCAGGCCGGCCGCGGCCACGGCGTCCTTGGCGCCGCCGACGTTGGCCAGGAGCGGCACGAGGTGGCCGTCCGCCGTCGTGCCGGTCCCGTCGAAGGCGGCAAGCAGCGAGGCGGTGGCGGCCCAGTGGGCTGCGGCCGCGCGCTGGGACTCGTCCGGGTTCGCGGTGATGAGGCCGGCCGCACCGTCCACGTACACCTCGGTGCCGTCGGCGAGCTCGTCGACCCCGACGGCGGCGACCACGGCCGGCAGACCCAGCGAGCGGGCGATGATCGCGGTGTGGGACTGCGGGCCGCCACCGGCGGTGACCAGCGCCAGGACCTTTTCCGGATCCAAGGTGGCGGTATCGGCCGGGGCCAGGTCCTCGGCGATGAGGATGAACGGGGTGGGGGACACGGGAATGCCCGGCGCGGGGACCCCGCGCAGTTCCGCCACGATCCGGGAGCGGACATCCAGGACGTCCGTGGCGCGCTCGGCCATGTAGCCGCCCAGGTTGTGCAGCATCTCCGAGACCGAGGCGCCGGCTTCCCAGATTGCCCGCTGCCCGGAGGTGCCGCGGCCGATCAGTTTGGCGGCGGATTTGAGCAGCATGGTGTCGGTGGCCATGAGGGCCGTGGCCTCGAGGACGGCCTTGCCGTCGCCCGAGACGGTCTCGGACCGGGCCTTCAGTTCGTCGTGGACGGATTTCGCCGCGGCCTTCAGCGCCGCCGTCGCGTCCTCCGCCGTGACGCCGGCGGGAAGCTGCTCTCCGGCAGGCGGTTCGCTGATCGGTTTGGGCATCTGCCGGACGGTACCGATGATGCGGCCGGGGCTAACGCCTACTCCTGGGAAGTTCTGCACTGAAGGTCCTCATTTTCTGTCGTAGGCCAGTGGCCACTAAGCCGGTAAACCAAGTGCCGCAGCGACCCTGCTGATCATCTGCGCCTGCGGCTGACGGCTGCGGCAGCGGGCGGGTCACGGCACCTGGAAAAATCGTATGTGATGCAGTTCATATAGCGTTGCTATAGGTGCTAGGGTAGCGGTTATGAGTATCGATGGCCAGCTACCACCCAAGGCCCGGCTGCTGCGTGCGGCCGCCGAGCTGCTGGCCAACTCCGGCGGATCCGCAGTCTCGACCCGCCAGATCACGCAGCTGGCCGGTGTCACGGCACCGACCCTCTACCACCACTTTGGTGACAAGGAAGGGCTGTTCGACGCTGTCGTCGCAGCAGGTTTCGACGAATATGTCGCGGGCGAACGTGACTTCGCGCCCTCTGGCCAACCTCTGGAGGACATCCGGAGGATGTGGGACAACCATGTCCAGTTCGGGCTGAAACAGCCGGAACTGTACCTCGTCATGTTCGGCAATATCCGCCCTGAGAGCCGCCCGGCCATCGTCGCCGATGCCGAGGCCCTCATGGAGGAAATGCTGAACAAGGCGGCTGTCTCCGGCCAGCTCAACGTCCCGCCCAAGGAGGCGGCCAGGTCCATCCTGGCGGCCAATGTGGGCATGACCCTCATGCTGATCGCGGAAAAGGTGCCGGAGCGGAACCTCGAGCTCTCCGCCATGACCCGCGACGCCATGATCTTTGCGGTTTCCACCGAGCAGGCCCGGGACAACGGTTCTGTGGACAGCGGAAAGTCCTCAGTGGTTGTGGCGGCCATCGCATTGAATGCAGCACTCCAGGCGTCCCACTCGGACCAGCTCTCCAGCTCGGAACTCAAGCTCTTCCTCGAATGGCTCCACCGGATCTCCAACAGCTCCACCAGCTAGCTCGGCGAAATTATCGGACCATCCTGCAATGCAGCGGGAACGACGGTTAGGAACTCACATGGCAACAGAGACAGTTGCGAAACCACGCACCAGCATGCGCGTACACGTCCAGAAATTCGGGACGTTCCTGTCCGGAATGATCATGCCCAACATCGGCGCCTTCATCGCCTGGGGCTTCATCACGGCGCTCTTCATCCCGGCCGGCTTCTTCCCCAATGCGGAGCTCGGCAAGCTTGTCGGGCCCATGATCACGTACATGCTCCCGCTGCTGATCGGCTACACCGGCGGCCGGATGGTCTACGGCGTGCGCGGCGGCGTGGTGGGCGCGGTGGCCACCATGGGCGTCATCGTCGGTACCGACATCCCCATGTTCATCGGCGCCATGATCCTTGGCCCGCTCACTGCCTGGATCATGATGAAGCTGGACAAGATCTGGGAAGGCCGCGTCAAGCCCGGCTTCGAAATGCTGATCGACAACTTCTCGGCAGGCATCGTTGCCGCTGCCATGGCGGTCGTGGGCATGCTGGTGGTCGGCCCGATCGTGAAGGCCTTCAGCAATGGCGCCAGCGCCGTGGTCGAATTCCTGGTCACCAACGGCCTGCTGCCCTTCACGAGCATCTTCATCGAGCCCGCAAAGGTCCTGTTCCTCAACAACGCCGTTAACCACGGCATCCTCACCCCGCTGGGCACGCAGCAGGCGCTCGAGCAGGGCAAGTCCATCCTTTTCCTGCTCGAAGCCAACCCCGGTCCGGGCTTCGGCATCCTGCTCGCCTTTTCATTCTTCGGCAAGGGTCTGGCCAAGGCGTCCGCGCCGGGCGCAGCCGTGATCCAGTTCGTCGGCGGTATCCATGAGATCTACTTCCCGTACGTCCTGATGAAGCCGATGACGATCTTCGCCGCAATCGGCGGCGGCATGACCGGCATCTTCACGCTCGTGGTCACCGGCGCCGGACTCCGGTCCCCGGCAGCCCCGGGCAGCATCATCGCGGTCTACGCCTCTACGGCACGCGACAGCTACGTTGGCGTGACGCTCTCCGTCCTCTTTGCCACCACGGTGTCCTTCCTGATCGCCTCGGTGGTCCTGAAAGCCAGCAAGGCGCCCGCCGAAGACGACCTCGATCAGGCCACCCACCGGATGGAGGCCCTGAAGGGCAAGAAGAGCTCGGTGTCCGCAGCCCTGATCGGTGAGGGCGTGGGTGCCAGCGGCGTCGCCGTCCTCGCCACCCCGATCAAGAACATCGTCTTTGCCTGCGACGCCGGCATGGGTTCCAGCGCGATGGGCGCCTCGGTGCTCCGCAACAAGATCAAAGCCGCCGGCTTCTCGGACGTCAAGGTCACCAACTCCGCGATCGCCAACCTCACCGACACGTACGACGTCGTCATCACCCACCAGGACCTGACCGAACGGGCCAAGCCCGCGACCGCCAGCGCCGTGCATGTCTCTGTGGACAACTTCATGAACAGCCCGCGGTACGACGAGATCGTGGAACTGGTCGAGGCCAGCAACACGGAAGCCGGCACCACGGAAACGACCCCTGCCGCGGCCGCCGCCGGCACCGCCCCCGCGGCCGCCGAGGCAGAAGCCGAGCAGGGTCCTGCCGGCATCCTGGTGGCCGAAAGCGTCGTCCTCAACGGCCGCGCGACCACGCGGGACGCCGCGATCGACGAGGCCGGGCAGCTTCTGCTGGACCGCGGCGCCGTCGACTCCGGCTACGTGGACGCCATGCACGAACGCGAGGAATCCGTCTCCACGTACATGGGCAGCTTCCTGGCCATCCCGCACGGCACCAACGCCGCGAAGGACCACATCATGAAGTCGGCGGTCTCCGTTATCCGCTACCCGAACGGCATCGACTGGAACGGCAAGGAAGTGAAGTTCGTCGTCGGTGTGGCCGGCGTCAACAACGAACACCTGCACATCCTGTCCTCAATCGCCAAGGTCTTCACCAACAAGGCCCAGGTGGCCCAGCTCGAGGCGGCCACCACGGTTGACGAAGTGCTGGCCCTGTTCGGAAAGGTCAACTCCTAGTGAAGGCTGTTCATTTCGGAGCCGGAAACATCGGGCGCGGCTTCGTGGGCCTGCTGCTGCACGACGCAGGGTATGAGGTGGTGTTCGCCGACGTCGCGGACGCCCTCATCACCGAGCTGGCCGCCGCGGACAGCTACGAGGTCCACGAAGTCGGAGAGAACCCCGCTGTCCGTACCGTCAACAACTTCCGGGCGCTGAACTCCGGCACCCAGGAAGCCGACGTCGTCGCGGAAATCGCGACGGCGGACATCGTCACCACCGCCGTGGGGCCGCATATCCTGAAGTTCGTGGCGCCCGTGATCGCCAAGGGGATTGCCGCCCGTGCCGCCGGGCTGGCGCCGCTGCAGGTGATGGCGTGCGAGAACGCGATCAACGCCACGGACATCCTGAAGTCCGAGGTCGTTGCCCAGTGGGATCCGGCCGCGGGCGCCCTGGACGCGGCCGCCGTGTTTGCCAACACGGCGGTGGACCGGATTGTGCCGAACCAGGAGGCCGGGCAGGGCCTGGACGTCACGGTGGAGACGTTCTATGAGTGGGTGATCGACCGTACCCCGTTCGCCGGGAAGGAGCCGGTGGTCCCGGGCGCGACGTTCGTGGACGATCTCGCACCGTACATCGAGCGGAAGCTGTTCACCGTCAACACGGGGCACGCGGCGGCGGCCTACTTCGGATTCGAGGCCGGCCTGGGCAAGATTTCCGAGGCCATGGCCGACCAGGACGTCGCGGCCGATGTGCGCGCCGTCCTGGACGAAACCAAGGAGCTGCTGGTGGCCAAGCACGGCTTCAACCGGGCCGAGCAGGAGGCGTACGTGGAAAAAATCCTGGGCCGCTTCTCGAACCCGCACCTGCCGGACACCGTCACGCGGGTGGGCCGTGCCCCGCTGCGCAAACTCAGCCGGCACGAGCGCTTCATCGGTCCCGCTGCCGAGCTGGCCGAACGCGGAATTGTCCCCGAGGCGCTGCTCGGGGCCATCGCCGCCGCCCTGCGCTTCAATGATCCGGCCGACGCCGAGGCCGTGGAGCTGGCGAAAATCCTCTCCGCATCCACGCCGGACGAGGCCACGGAGGAGATCACTGGCCTGCCGGCGGACCACCCGCTTTTTGCCGCCGTCTCCTCCCTCATCGAGGAGGCCAAGGCGGTCGTCTGATCAACGCCCTAGCTGGGCCGGCGCCGGAACTCACCTGAGTTCCGGCGCCGGCGTTTTAAGCCCCTCACACCCCCGTTGCCCTATCACTTTTGGCTGCTATCCGACGGTTTTAGCACCCGGGAGTGATAGGGCAACGAGAGTCCTTGACCATTAGGTTGCCTAACTGTTAGGCTACCTAACTATGAACGCCAGTGAACCGGCTGACCCCGGCCTCGTCGCTCTCGCCGAGGACTTCCGCGAGGCCCTCCGCCACAGCATCTACCTCGTCCGCCGCCTGGACGCCGACGGCGAACTCAGCGCCGCCCAGCTCAGCATGCTCAAGATGCTGTTGGACGCCGGGCCCGCCGCAGGCGGCGTGCGGGTAGGCGAAATCGCCCGGAACCTGGGCGTCAAGGTGCCCAGTGCCACCGAGCAGATCATTAAGCTCGAGCGCGCCGGCCTCGCCCGGCGCGAGCCGGACCCCGACGATTCCCGCGCCGTCCGGGTCACCCTCACGGACGCCGGCCTCGCCGCCGTCGCATCCGCCAACGAGCGCCGCAACACCGTCATGGCCGGCGTCCTCTCGTCCCTTTCGGGCGAAGACCGCGCCGCCCTCGCGGCCGCCCTCCCGGTCATCGGCCGGATCAACGCGACGCTCCTGGCCTGATCTTCACCCAACAATTCCAATCACTTAGGAGTGCCCCCATGCACGGCCAGCCCGCCGACACCCTGCCGGCAGCGGAAGTAACCCTCGAGGCCGAGAAGGCCTCACTGCTCAAACAGCCCAAGGCGGTGTGGGCCACGGCCCTCGCGGCGGTGTTCGCCTTCATGGGGATCGGGCTGGTGGACCCCATCCTGCCGGCGATCGCCAAGAACCTGGACGCCTCGCCGAGCCAGGTGTCGCTGCTCTTCACAAGCTATTTCCTGGTGACCGCAGTCGCCATGCTGATCACCGGCTACGTCTCCTCCCGGATCGGCGGGAAGCGGACGCTGCTGATCGGGCTGGCGGTCATCGTCGTGTTCGCCTCCCTGTCCGGCACGTCGGGCAGCGTGGCTGAGCTCATCGGCTTCCGCGCCGGCTGGGGGCTGGGCAACGCCCTGTTTGTGGCCACGGCGCTGGCCGTGATTGTCGGCGTCGCAAGCGGCGGCGCCGGCACGGCGATCATCCTTTACGAGGCCGCGCTCGGCCTGGGCATTTCCCTCGGCCCGCTCCTGGGCGCACTGCTGGGCGGCTGGCAGTGGCGCGCCCCGTTCTTCGGTACGGCCGTGCTGATGGCCTCCGCGTTCATCGCGCTCATTGCCCTGCTGCCCAAGACGCCGCTGCCCGAACGGAAAGTCCGGCTCCGGGATCCGCTGCTGGCCCTGGGGCACAAGGGGCTGCGGACGACGGCGGCCAGCGGCCTGTTCTATAACTACGGCTTCTTCACCGTCCTCGCCTTCACGCCCTTCATCCTCGGCATGGACGCCTACGGGATCGGCGGGGTGTTCTTCGGCTGGGGTGTGGCCGTCGCGGTCTTCTCCGTGTTTGCCGCCCCCGTGCTGCAGAACCGCTTCGGAGCGGTCCGGGTCCTCACCGGCACGCTCGTCCTGCTGATGCTCGACCTTGTGGGACTGGGCCTGGCCGCCGGGCACTCGGTGCCGGCCGTCGTCGTCCTCGTGGTCATTTCCGGGGCGCTCCTGGGCATCAACAACACCATCTACACGGAGCTGGCCATGGGCGTCTCCGACTCGCCGCGGCCGGTCGCCTCGGCCGGCTACAACTTTGTACGCTGGATGGGCGGCGCCCTGGCACCGTTTGCCGCCGCGCAGCTGGGCGAGCACTTCGGCCCGCAGGTGCCCTTCTTCGCCGGCGCGCTGGCCATGGTGGCCGCCATTGCCGTCGTCTTCGGCGGACGCCGCTACCTGGCGGCGCACGAGCCGCACGTGGTGTAGCAACACCCGGTGTTGCGCAGAACCCGCTGAGGTGACAAAGAACGCCCATGCTTCCTCGCAAGCATGGGCGTTCTTTTGTCGGAACGCTGAAGGCGCGGCGGGCCTCACAGAAGCGCCGGCTCAGGCCCTGGCGGACTCTTTCGCGGATTCCTTGGCGGCTTCCTTCGCGGATCCCTTGGGCACGAACAGGGTTTCGGCCTGCTCCAGGGACATGCCGTTGGTCTCCGGGACCTTGAACATGACGAAGAAGAACGACGCCGCCGCGAACAGCGCGTACATGGCGTACGTCAGCGGCAGGGAGGCCGCGGCCATGACCGGGAAGCTCAGGGTGATGGCGAAGTTGGCGATCCACTGCGCGGCCGCGGCCAGGCCCAGGGCCCGGGCGCGGATCCGGGACGGGAAGATCTCCCCCAGCAGCACCCATACCAGCGGCCCCCAGGAGGCGCCGAAGCTGATGACGAACACGTTGGCGGCGACCAGCGCCGCCGGACCCCACGCCCCGGGCAGCGAGATCGCGTCGCCGGACCCGGTGGCCGAGCCGAAGGCCAGCGCCATGGTGCCCAGCGAGAGGGCCATGCCGATGGAGCCGGCCAGCATGATCGGACGACGCCCGATCCGGTCCACCAGGGCGATCGCCACGAGCGTGACCAGGATGTTGGTGACGGCGGTGGCCACGGAGATGGTGAGCGAATCCTTTTCCTGGAAGCCCACGGCCTTCCACAGCGTGGTGGAGTAGTAGAAGATCACGTTGATGCCGACGAACTGCTGCAGCACGGACAGGATGATGCCGATCCAGACCACCGGCTGCAGGCCCAGGGCCTTGCCGCGCAGGGATCCCTTCTGGCCGGCAAGCTTGTCCTCGTCGATGGCCTTCTTGATGTCGCGCAGGTGCCGGTCCGAGTCCTCGTCCGGGGCGATCGACTTGAAGACCCTGAGGGCCTCATCGTCCTTGCCCTGGAACACCAGGAACCGCGGCGATTCGGGCAGGGTGAAGGCGATCCAGCCGTAGACGACCGCGGGAACGGCGGCGGCCATGAACATCCAGCGCCACGCTTCCAAACCAAGCCACAGGGCCTGGTCCGCGCCGCCGGCCGACGTCGCGAACACGGCGTCGGAGAGCAGGGCGGCGAAGATGCCGGTGGTGATCGCCAGCTGCTGCAGCGAGGCCAGGCGGCCCCGGACGTGGCGGGGGGAAATTTCGGAAATGTAGGCCGGCGCGATCACCGAGGCCAGGCCGATGCCGAGCCCGCCCACCAGACGCCAGAAGATCAGGTCCCAGACGCCGAACGCGAACCCGGTGCCGATGGCGCTGACCAGGAACAGCAGCGCGCCCAGCTTCATGGCCGGGATCCGGCCGTAGCGGTCGGCGATCTTGCCGGCCAGGTAGGCCCCTGCCGCGCAGCCGAGGAGGGCCACGGCGACGGCGAAGCCGGTCACGGCCTCGCTGAGGGCGAACTCGTCCTTGATCGCGTCGACGGCGCCGTTGACGACGGAGGAGTCAAAGCCGAAGAGGAAGCCGCCGACGGCGCCCGCTACGGCCAGCCAAATGACCCTTTTTGGGATCTTGGCGGCGGTCTGGTCATGGGTGGTGGTCATACGGCTCCCTTGGCAGTTCGCGGTCCACGGCCTTCGCCGCAACTACCCAGTCTTACACCCGCCCCCGCGTGCCCCCTGTCACAACCACTGGAAAGTGAGACGAAACATACACTTTGCCGCTGCTGCGGCTGAGGACAGACGACGACGGCCGGCAGTCCACAAGACTGCCGGCCGTCGTCGTGTTCCAGACCTCGGGACCGCCTAGTTGTACTGCCCAGGGAGGTTGGTTAAGCGGCTGATGGGCGGCTGGCCTCCGATTGCGGTGTGGGGCCTGTGGTGATTGTAGTGGTGCAGCCATGCCGGGAGGGCGTTTCTGCGGGCTGATTCCGTGGCGTAGAAGCGCTTGAAGGCCCAT
>NZ_JBFTPY010000024.1:0-54162 GCF_056398725.1 Arthrobacter sp. 01T425
TTCTGGGGCGGCGAGGAGGACGGGCTGTACGGGTCCCAGCACTACGTCGACGAACTGAGTGCGGCCGAGATCGGCCAGACCGCGGCGAACCTGAACGTGGACATGGTGGCCTCGCCCAACGGGGTCCGCTCGGTCCATGACGGGGACGGCACGGACTTTGGCCACGCCGGCCCGGCCGGGTCCAAGGCGATCGAGGACGTCTTCTTCCGCTACTTCCAGGAGAACGCGCTGCCGGCCGAGACCACGCCCTTTGACGGGGGCTCGGACTACGACGCCTTCCTCTCGGCCGGCATTCCCGGCGGCGGGCTGTTCACCGGGGATGAGAAGAGGAAGACCCAGGCCCAGGCGCAGGCCTATGGCGGGGTGGCGGGCAAGGACCTCGATCCCTGCTACCACGAGGCCTGCGACACGATCGCCAACACAAACCCGGAACTGCTCACCGAAATGTCCGGCGCCCTGGCCTACGGCACCGTGGCCTACGCGATGGCCAAGACCGGCTAAACACCAGCTTCGCCGCCGGCTCCGGGCCGCCCCGCAGGAAGGTCCCCGGCCCAGCCACCTTCTGACGAGGGGCCGTGCCGGGGACCTGTGCTTGCCAGGGCCGAATTTGTGCCCTAGATTCCGGCCCCGCGCCGCGCCGTGGCTCCTTGGGGCTGCCGCACGCCGGCCGGTGTGAACTGTGCGCCGGTGTCCGGGAATCCGGGCACGGCAATGCGCGCGTGGGTGTGGATCTCCTCGATGGAGTCGCGCGTGTGCTGCGCGATCTTCTCCATGGTGGTGACCCACATGCCGTCCATCGTCTTGACCCGGTCCATCAGCTGTTCCAGGGCCACGGCCTTGGACGGCCGGCCGGAAATGAAGGGGTGGTTGGTCAGGACGAAGCAGCTCCCGGCAGCGTGGTGGGCCTCGGCCTCCAGCGTCCACATTTCGAGGACCTTGGCCGGGCTTTCGATGACGCCGCTTCCGGTGACGCCCGGGTAGAAGGCATACTGCTCCCAGTCGTCCAAAGCCCAGTCGACAGGGATTTCCACGAGATCGCGGGGGTCTGCCTCGGCAACGCTGAAGCGGTACGGCGCGTCGCCGTCGAGCAGGCTTGAGTCATACAGGAACCCGCGGTCGGCAAGGAGGGCCGGGGAATGCCAGTTGAGCTCCCACCACGGTGCCCTGTAGCCGGTCGGCCGGACGCCGGCGGCCTTGGCCAGGGCATCCAGGCCCCGGTCCAGGTACCGCGCCTCCGTGGCGGCGTCGATGCCTTGCATGGGTTCGTGCAGGTACCCGTGGTGTGCAATCTCGTGGCCGCCGTCGGCTATCCGGCGGACCACGTCCGGGTAGCATTCGGCGGTGAAACCCGGGACGAAGAACGTCGCCTGGATCTGCTGGCGCTCGAGGATCTGCAGAATCCGCGGGACGGCGACCTTGGGCCCGTAGGACTGGTGCGTCATGAGGGACATGCGCCTGGTGCTCTGCGGGTCATGGGCGATGGTGCAGGATTCGGCGTCGACGTCGAAGGTGAAGGACGCCGCGGCACGATGACCTTCGGGCCAGGTAATGGGATGGGCGGTGTCGGCGAAAGCGGGGAAGTTCACGGGGTTGATCTCCTGCTAGAGGGCGGCGGGCGTGGTTGATGTGACCGCAAGGCCGGTAGCGTCAGGTGAATCTGCGGTCTGTTCGCTGGGGGTGGGGACATCCAGGAACTTCCTGTGGAACCGCGGACCGAGGACGGCGTAAGCCGCGGCACTGGCCAGTCCCCCGGCGAGCCAGGACAGGTCCCATCCGCCCAGGGCGACGGCGATGGGCCCCTGCATGGCCGGCACCAGTCCGTACATGAACAGCCAGGTGGCGAAGATGCCGATGAGCAGGGAAGCGACACCGGCCGGATTCACGCCCGGCAGGCGTTTGGTGCCGACGGCGTCAAAGAGCCGGGACGGGTCGCCGGGCCAGCGCTTCTCGATCCAGAAGTAATGGACCAGCATGACTCCGCCCCAGGCAGCCACCCAGGCGACCAGCCCAATCAGCCAGGCATCCAGCACGGAGGCGAAATCCTCCTGGAAGATGAAGAAGATCACGGCCGCGAGGGAGAAGACGCCGACGAACAGGTTCAACTTGCGCCGGCTGATGGAGATGTCCAGGGCCTGCGTGGCGACGGAAAAGGTGTAAATGTTCAAGATGTTGGTCGCGATCGGGCCGTGCAGGACCATGAGCAGCACCGGGAGGGCCAGCGCGCCGAAGTTCTGGACGATGAGTTTGCCGGGATCAATTTCACCCGTGTTGGTCGCCAGGCTGGCCCCCAGGATGCCCAGCCAGACGACCGGGATGAACTGGCCCAGCACCGAGGCGAGGTAGACCTTGCGCTTGGGCACCGAGGTGCTGACAAAGCGGGAGTAATCCGCGGCGTAGGTGAACCAGGTGATGCCCCAGCCGATGCCGATGGCCGTCATGACTGCGCTCATCGCGGCGATGCGTTCCGAGCCTTCCAGGATGTGCCCCGCCGGGCCGGCGTAGGTCCAGTTGATCTTCATGCCGAACCAGGCCACTGCCGACATCACGGTCAAGATGATGATGGTGGGCGGCACGGTCCACTTCTCGAAGGCGGCGATGGCTTTATAGCCGAACCAGGCGATGGCTACCTGTACAGCCATGATGAAGGTGGCGATGCCAATCTTCCAGGCGTAGTTCTTGGCCTCCGGGTCAACCCAGCCGAGCGTTCCGAACAAGGCCATGACCAGATCCAGGATGATCCAGGTGTTGACCGCACACCAGCCGATCACCAGGAGAGCCTGGATGCCGGCGGGCAGGTAGTTGCCGCGCCGGCCGAAGGCGGCGCGGGCCAGCACCATGCCGGTCGCTCCGGTCTTTTGGCCCAGCAGGACGAAGCAGCCGAAGAGCAGCATCCCGATCAGGTTTCCGAGGACAAGAACCGTGACGGTGTCCGCGAATCCCAGGCCAAGCTGGATGCCGAGCGCTCCGAGCACCCAGTTGATCGGGGCGAGATTGGCGCCGGCCCAGATCCAGAACTGGCCGGAGACCTTGCGGGTCCGTTGTGATTCGGGGATGGGCTGGAGCCACGCTTCGTGGTCTACGCTCGCTTCCGGCGCGGTGCCGGCAGGGGCCGCTGGGGATTTTTGACGCATGTGGAGCCTCCGAGGATGTGTGGGATTCCTCAAGATTATGTGTCGTGGGCCACATACCACTATATACAATGTGTCTAAATATACCCAGAGCAACGCGACGGAGTGTAATGTCCATCCTTCTTCAAGACGTCCTGAACCATCCGACCATGGCGGCCGCCGACCCCATTGTCCGCGCCGCGGCCAGGGCCGCCGCCCGGGCGCAGCTGCGGTGGATCCACTCCAGTGAAATCATTGATATCGCGCCCCTGCTGGCTGGCGGGGAACTTCTGCTGACGGGCGGAGAAGCCCTGGCCCTCGCCTCGGAGGAGCGGCAGGTCAACTACATCCGCCAACTGGCGGAGCGGGGCGTTGCCGCCGTAGCTATCGAAACCGGGTCCGCCCTGCCGTCCCTGCCGTCCTCAATGGTGGCGGCCGCCGAAGCAGCCGGCCTTCCGCTGATCGAACTTCGCGGGGTGGTGCCGTTCGTCGGAATCACGCAGGCCATCAATTCGATGCTGGTCAGCGACTCGGTATCGCAGTTGCGGCGGGCCGATGAGGCCAGTCACGCGATGGCCGTCGAACTGGCGCACGGCGGTGGCCTGGACCGGATCCTCGCCGTGCTGGCCGGCATCATCAATGCCGAGGTGACGCTGACGTCCATAGCCGGCGCGACCCTGGCCAGCGCAAGCCCGGGGCGGGCCGAGGCGGCCGACGTCGATGCCTCCACCGTTGGGCCGCAGGAGCAGGCACGCCTGATTCACATCGACGTGCCTATCCGCGGCATCCTTGCGGCTCAGCTGCTGCTGCGGGTCCCGGCGGACGAGGACCAGAACCTGGCCCGGACGGCCGGAAATCGTTCTGTCGACATCCTGGCCCTGGCATTGCTGCAGCGAATGTCCCCCGGGCTCAAGGAAGTCGCCGGGGCGGCCCTGCTTCGCGCGATTGATTCCGGCAGCCAGGCCTGGCGGCTCCAGCAATTGGCTTCCGCGGCCGGGATTCCGCCGGGTGCCACAATCGTGGCCATCATGGTCCGCTCCGGCATGCTCCAACACCTCCGCGCTTCTGTGGAGCAGCTCTTGGCCCGGCGGGCGCAGCCCAGCGCAACCTATGTCGATAATGCCGAGCTGCTGGCGGTGGTGGTCCTCCCGGGCGATAGTCCGCTGGACAGCAGGGACGCACTTCTGGCTGGCCTGCGGGCGCTACCGGCCCCATCAGACACGCTGGTTGCCGTCGGCCCGGTGGCCGTCGGGATTTCGGAAGCCCCATGGTCCTTGTCGGAGGCCAGGCTGACCCTGGAATTGGCGGGCGCGCTGGGGCAACCACATACGGGAACCCAAGGTCCGCACAGTCCCGTGATCGATTGCGAGGCATTCGCCGTCGAACGCCTTGCCGTGGGAAGCCTGGACCCTGGCCAACGGCGGAACTTCGTGCGCCAGCAGCTGGGGGCTCTCTTGGATTATGATGCGCAACGCAATTCCCGGCTGCTTGGCACCCTGGCCATGTGGCTGGATTCCGGCTGCAACACGGCCCAGGCGGCGAGGGAACTGCACGTGGAGCGGCAATCGATGCATCAACGGCTGCAGCGGATCTTCGAGCTGTGCGGCGGCGACCCCCGGCGGACGGGCCGGCTCGCAGCGTTGCATTTGGCCGCGCGGCTGGCCCGGCTCAGCTGACGTGCGCTCGGCGCCTTAGTCCGGGCGCGGGCCGCGCTAGCCGTTGCTGGACGCGCGCCCGCCCAGCCGGCTGGTGATTTTATCGGCCGCAGCGGCGCACGCTTCGCCCAGGCTCTGCAGAGCCTCGCGTGAGACGCGGAACCGGGGCGCCGAGATCAGGACGGCCGCCACGATGTCGCCGCGGTGGTCGTGGACGGGAGCGGCGACGCCCACTTCATCGATGGAGGATTCGCCGTAGTTGATGGCCCAGCCCCGGGCCGTCACGTCCTTGAGCTTGATCTGGTAGCCATCCAGGCCCGCATCATCGAGTCCCGGGTAGCTGATCGCCCCGCTGCGCAGGAGCACACGGACGCGTTCGACGGGCGCTGCGGCCAGGAAGACCTGCACGGAGGCGCTCATGGCGTCGGTGTACCGGGCTCCCAGCGGGGTGGTGTGCTTGATCTGGTGGTGGCTGGCGATCTGCTCCACGCACATTGACTCTGCGCCGTTCCACACCATGAGGGCGCTGGTTTCGCCGGTCTGTTCGGTGAGTTCACGCAGGACGGGATACGCCACCCGCCGTTCTTCCAGTTCGGCCAGCAACGGCCCGGCGACGGCGATCAGTCCCAGCCCCAGCCGGAAGCGGCGGGTTTCCGGATCGCGTTCCACCAGGTGTTCCTGTTCGAACGTGGCCAGGATCCGGGAAACCGTGCTCTTGTGCAGGCCCACCCGGTTGGCGATCTCGGTGACTCCGAGCAACGGTTCGTCCGCCGTGAAGGTTCGCAGCACGGCGATGGCGTTGACGATGACGGAGGTGCCCTTGGTGTCGCCGTTTCCGGTGGTCCCGGGAGATTCTGCTGGGGTCATGGTGTCTACCATCATTCCGCATGAGGGCCCAAAAGCGGCGCCACGGTGGACGTGGCGCCGCTTCTGGGTCTTGCCTTCAGGGGGTCTGGGCGCCTCAGGCTCCGATGATGTTGTATTCGGGGCCGAACGGGAACTTCGTGATGTTCTCGGCTCCGTCTTCGCCGACCACCAGGATGTCGTGCTCGCGGTAGCCGCCTGCGCCGGGCTGGCCGTCCAGGACGGTGATCATGGGTTCCATGGAGACCACCATGCCGGGCTCGAGCACCGTGTCGATGTCCTCGCGGAGTTCCAGTCCGGCTTCGCGGCCGTAGTAGTGGCTCAGGACGCCGAAGGAGTGTCCGTAGCCGAACGTCCGGTTGGCGAGAAGCCCGTGGCCCACGTAGATCTCGTTCAGCTCGGCGGCGATGTCCTTGCAGACAGCTCCGGGCTTGATGAGCTCGAGGCCGCGCTTGTGGACCTCGACGTTGATGTTCCACAGTTCGAGGGAGCGGGCGTCGGGTTCGCCGTAGAACAGGGTGCGCTCCAGTGCCGTGTAGTAGCCGGAGGTCATGGGGAAGCAGTTCAGGGACAGGATGTCGTGTTCCTGGATCTTGCGCGTGGTGGCCCAGTTGTGGGCGCCGTCGGTGTTGATGCCGGACTGGAACCAGACCCAGGTGTCACGGATTTCCGAGTCCGGGAACGTCCGCGCGATTTCGTGGACCATGGCTTCGGTGCCGATCAGGGCGACCTCATATTCGGTGATGCCGGCGGTGATGGCGTTGCGGATGGCTTCGCCGCCCAGGTCACCGATGCGGGCCCCGTGCTTGATCACCTCGATCTCTTCCGCCGATTTGATCATCCGCTGGCGCATCGCGGCCTGGGCCACGTCCACCAGGGTGGCCCCCGCAAAGGCCGCCTGGATCTTGTTGCGGTTGTCCAGCGGGAGCGAATCGTCTTCGACGCCGAGCCGGCGGGGGTTGATGCCGCGGGTGCGCAGCGCCTCCTGGATGGCGAAGATGTAGTTGTCCCGGCGCCAGTCCGTGTACACCACGTTGTCGCCATAGCTGCGCCGCCACGGCATGCCGGCGTCGATGTTGGCCGTGACGGTCACGGTCTCGTCCTTCGTGACCACCATGGCGTAGGACCGGCCGAAGTAGGTAAAGAGGAAGTCCGAGTAGTACTTGATGGAGTGGTAGCTGGTCAGGACGACGGCGTCCAGGTCTTTTTCGGCCATGATGCGGCGCAGTCCGCCGAGCCGGCGCTCAAATTCGGCGTTGGAAAAAGTCAGCTTTTCCTTCTGCCCGTTGTGCAGGACTTTCAGTCGCTCCAGTTCGGCGATGGACGAAGCGTTGTTGGACGTTGCGATGGTCATGGTGGTGGTGCCTTTCTGCATTGCTGTTCTTTGGAGGGGAAAATTTGGGGGCGCCGGCGCGGGCTACTCGTGGCGCAGCGGTTCTTTGCTGGTTTCCCGGGAGAGCGCTACGGCGATCAGGGAGATGGCCGCGGCGCCGGCCAGGTACCAGGCCGGCGCCAGGCTATTGGCCGTCGTGGCGATCAGGAGGGTCGCCACGAACGGCGCCGTGCCGCCGAAGAGCGCGTTGGAGAGATTGAAGCTGACGGCGAAGCCGCTGTAGCGGACGCGGGTGGGGAACATCTCCGCCAGGAAGCTCGGGAGCGTACCGTCGTTGAGCGTCAGCATGCCGCCCAGCAGGATCTGGACCAGGACGATCACCAGGAAGTTCCCGGTGCCCAGCAGGGCGAAGGCCGGCACGGTCAGCAGGATGAAGCTCAAGGATGCGGCGATCAGCACCTTTTTGCGGCCGTAGCGGTCCGAGAGCATACCGGTCAGGAAGATGAACCCGATGTACGTCACCAGGGCGATGGTGGTGGCCAGGAAGGATTCGGCCGCGCCGAGACCGAGCTCCGAGGACAGATATGTGGGCATGTAGCTCAGGATCACGTAGAACCCGACGGCGTTGAGCAGCACGGCTCCGACGGCCTTCAGCAGCAACCGCCAGTGCTTCCGGAAGAGGCTGGATACCGGGGCCTTGATGGCCTGGTCCTCCTCTGCCAGTTCGCGGAACACCGGCGTGTCTTCGAGCTTGGTGCGGATGTAGCGTCCGATCAGGCCCATCGGTGCTGCGAGCAGGAACGGCAGGCGCCATCCCCAACTCTGCATCGCCTCGGCGCTGAGCAGGACGGTCAGCAGGCCCGCGAGCAGGGAGCCGAGCAGCAGGCCCGCGGCCGTGCTGGCCGGAACCACCGCCGCGTACAGGCCGCGTTTGTTGGCCGGGGCGTACTCGACCAGGAAGGCGGACGCACCGGCGTATTCGCCGGAGGCGGAGAAGCCCTGGACGACACGCACCACCAGAAGCAGGATCGGGGCCCAGATGCCGATGGAGTTGTACCCCGGGATCAGGGCGATGCAGAAGGTCGCTCCGGACATGATCAGGATAGACAGGGAAAGGGCGGTCCGGCGCCCCACCCGGTCACCGATGTGGCCCCAGACAAAGCCGCCAAGTGGCCGCACCAGGAACGAGATGGCGAAGAGGGCGAAAGTCAGTAGAAGCGCGGTCTGGGGATTGGACTCGGGGAAGAAGACCGCGGCGATGGTTGCAGCCAGGTAACCGTAGACGGCGTAGTCGAACCATTCGACGAAGTTTCCGATGAAGCTGGCGGCGACGACCCGCCGTCGGGTTTCCTTACTGACT
This sequence comes from Arthrobacter sp. 01T425, assembly GCF_056398725.1. Classification (NCBI taxonomy): domain Bacteria; kingdom Bacillati; phylum Actinomycetota; class Actinomycetes; order Micrococcales; family Micrococcaceae; genus Arthrobacter; species Arthrobacter sp. 01T425. Next base: position 8,320 of record NZ_JBFTPY010000024.1, read on the forward strand.
GCGGGATCGTGGCCGCCAGGGGCCGCATGGCCGCTCAACGTGGTCTGTCCCGAGGACGTACTGCCATGCCCGCTATTCGACTCCGGGCTGGTCTGCCCCGCAAGAGTGGCGGGGGAGGAAGTTTCGTTACTCATGTGTCCACCAAAGTGTTTTGGAGTTGCATTCAGTGCAACGCTGTTGCACCAGAATAGGCGTGACGCATGACACAGTCAATGCTTTTTTGTTTCAGGCTTGTGGATTAAGTCAATGTAGATGCCCGGGCGCGCCAGCCTCGGGAGCGGCCCACCTTGGAACCCAAGGTTGCATTCAACGAGACGTGGTTGCGTAGAATGCGCCCCCGAACTGCTGCCTTGTGAAAAGCTTGGGCTGGGCAGCGGCGCGGTTCCCTCCGGGGCGCCGCAGTGCGAGACTTGGTGAACTATCGAGCGACTGGGGGGCCAGGTCAGGAGATCGTCTTGGGCATTCTGGTACGCACGTGCACTTCCGGCCGCCGGACGGCGGACGAGCCATGATGGCCGGGTGGGCCTATCTCATGGCCGGAATCATGACCGTCGACTCGCTCCTGCTGGGGCTGCTTCTGATGAACGTGAAGTGGCCGAAGCGCTGGAAGAAAAACGGCTGAAGTTCCGGAACTCTAATCCACTGCGGCGGTGACTCGGGCGCCCGTCGTGGTCGAAGTCGCCGGTCACGTGCGGGCTCGCCGGAAGCTTAGGGCGAGCCCGCACGCTTCCCGCGACCTCGGCGGGAGGGTCCCCCGTCCGCGGCTAGAGGACCTTGCGGATGGTCTCCTCGAAGCTGGTGACGTGGTGCAGGGCGAGTTCGCCGGCCCTGTCCGCGTCGCCCTCGGCCACCGCCTTGAGCAGCTCCACGTGCTCGCTAATGTGGCCGCTGACCGAGGGGACCTTGTCCAGGACCAGGCACCAGATGCGCGTGGCCAGGTTGTCGTAGCGGATCAGCGTGTCTTCCAGATGCGGGTTGGCCGCGGCCCGGTAGATCAGGCGGTGCACCGTCAGGTCGTAGCGCATCAGCTCCCGGGACTCTGCTGGGCTCGGGGCCAGTTCCGCAATGGTCTTGGCGACATCCAGCAGCTCGCGGCGCATGGCGGCGTTGGCCCGCGTTGCCGCCCGCCGCGCCGCCAGGGGTTCCAGCAGTTCCCGGATTTCCGAGACGTCGGCCAGCTCCGTGAAGTCCACGGTGGTGGCAAAGGTTCCCCTTCGCGGGTAGGAAACCACCAGGTGGTCCACTTCCAGCCGCTTGATCGCCTCGCGCACGGGAGTACGGCCGAACCCGAGCTCGGCGGCGAGCTGCCCGTCATTGATGGGTTCGCCCGGCCGGATTTCGAGCATGATCAGCTTGTCGCGCAACTGCCTGTACGCGGCCTCCGCCTGGGAGATGGCTTCGTCCTCTGCGGGCGGCAGGACGGTGAGTGCATTCACAGCTCGGCTCCGTTTCTGGATTTCAACCCGAAGCCTGGTTCCACTTGGCTTCCGGCTATTGACTCTGGTGTGATCTCAATCATACCATTGTTCTCACACTGATATATCAGTCATAGCAATAGTGGTATTTCAAAGGAGCAACCGTGGTTGAGCAGTTGAACGAGCGACTTTCCGTAGTCGATCCCGAGGTCGAAGAGGCCGTGGCGCGCGAACTGAAGCGCCAGCAGTCCACCCTGGAAATGATTGCGTCCGAGAACTTCGCCCCCGCCGGGGTCATGGAGGCACAGGGTTCGGTGCTGACCAACAAGTACGCCGAGGGCTACCCGGGCAAGCGCTACTACGGCGGCTGCGAGCACGTTGACGTGATCGAACAGCTCGCGATCGACCGGGTCAAGGCCCTGTTCGGCGCCGAGTACGCCAACGTCCAGCCGCACTCCGGCGCGCAGGCCAACGCCGCCGCCATGTTCGCCCTCCTGGAACCGGGCGACACCATCATGGGACTGGCCCTGGCCCACGGCGGCCACCTCACCCACGGGATGAAAATCAATTTCTCCGGCAAGCTCTACAACGTGGTCCCGTACCACGTGAGCGAGCACAACCACCTGGTGGACATGGCCGAAGTGGAGGCCCTGGCCCTTGAACACCGGCCCAAGATGATCGTGGCCGGCTGGTCCGCCTACTCCCGGCAGCTGGACTTTGCCGAGTTCCGGCGCATCGCCGACCGCGTGGGCGCCTACCTCATGGTGGACATGGCACACTTCGCCGGCCTCGTGGCCGCCGGGCTTCACCCGAACCCGGTCCCCTACGCCGACGTCGTCACCACCACCACGCACAAGACCCTCGGCGGACCGCGCGGCGGCGTGATCCTGGCCAAGGAGGAGTACGCACGCAAGATCAACAGCGCCGTGTTCCCCGGCCAGCAGGGCGGCCCGCTGGAACACGTAATCGCGGCCAAGGCCGTGGCCTTCAAGATCGCGGCGTCACCGGAGTTCAAGGAACGCCAGGAGCGCACGCTCGAAGGCGCCGGGATCCTCGCGTCCCGGCTCCTGAAGGACGACGTCGCGGCGGCCGGGATCTCCGTGGTCAACGGCGGCACCGATGTGCACCTGGTCCTGGTGGACCTGCGGGACTCGGAACTGGACGGGCAGCAGGCCGAAGACCGGCTCCACCGGATCGGCATCACCGTCAACCGCAACGCCGTCCCCTTCGATCCCCGCCCGCCCATGGTGTCCTCCGGGCTGCGGATCGGCACCCCCGCCCTGGCCACCCGCGGCTTCGGTGCCGCGGAGTTCACCGAGGTGGCGGACATCATCGCCTCCGCCCTCATCTCGCAGGCGCCCGGGGACGAACTCAGCGACCAAACCGCCGCTGAACTGCGTGGACGCGTCAGCGCCCTCGCGGACCGGTTCCCCCTTTACCCGCATCTCGGCACCGGCACGACGGCGACCGGGCTTGAGGCAGAACTGATTGGAGCAGCACAATGACCACCGAACACCTGCCGGAGCACCCGGACTTCCTCTGGCGCAACCCGGACCCCAAGTCCTCCTACGACGCCGTGATTGTGGGCGGCGGCGGACATGGACTGGCGACGGCGTATTACCTGGCCAAGAACCACGGGATGACCAACATCGCCATCCTGGAAAAGGGCTGGCTCGCCGGCGGCAACATGGCCCGGAACACCACCATCATCCGCTCCAACTACCTCTGGGACGAGAGTGCGGCGATCTACGAGCACGCCCTGAAACTCTGGGAGATCCTGCCGGAGGAACTCGAATACGACTTCCTGTTCAGCCAGCGCGGGGTCATGAACCTGGCCCACACCCTGGGTGACGTCCGCGAAAGCGTCCGCCGCGTCGGGGCCAACAAACTCAACGGCGTCGACGCCGAGTGGCTGGACCCGCAGCAGGTCAAGGAACTCTGCCCCATCCTGAACATCAACGACAACATCCGCTATCCGGTCATGGGCGCCACCTACCAGCCGCGCGCCGGCATCGCCAAGCACGACCACGTCGCCTGGGCGTTCGCCCGCAAATGCGACGAGCTCGGCGTGGACATCATCCAGAACTGCGAGGTCACCGGCTTCATCAAGGACGGCAACCGCGTCACCGGGGTCAAGACTACCCGCGGCACCATCAACACCGAAAAGGTCGGACTCTGCGCCGCCGGGCACAGCTCGGTGCTTGCCGAAATGGCCGGATTCCGGCTCCCCATCCAGTCCCACCCCCTCCAGGCACTCGTGTCCGAACTGCACGAACCCGTCCACCCCACCGTCGTCATGTCCAACCACGTCCACGTCTACGTCTCCCAGGCGCACAAGGGCGAACTGGTCATGGGCGCCGGCGTGGACTCCTACAACGGCTACGGCCAGCGCGGATCCTTCCACGTGATCGAGCACCAGATGGCAGCCGCCGTCGAACTCTTCCCGATCTTCGCCAGGGCCCACGTGCTCCGGACGTGGGGCGGGATCGTGGACACCACCCTGGACGCCTCTCCGATCGTAGGCACCACCCCGGTGGAAAACATGTTCGTCAACTGCGGCTGGGGCACCGGCGGATTCAAGGGCACACCGGCGGCCGGGCTGACGTTCGCCCACACGATCGCCACCGGAGAACCGCACAAACTCAACAAGCCCTTTGCACTCGAGCGCTTCGAAACCGGCGCCCTGATCGACGAACACGGCGCCGCCGCCGTGGCCCATTAGAAAGAGGTAAGGACATGCTCCTGATTCCCTGCCCCAACTGCGGTCCCCGCGACGAGACCGAATTCCACTACGGCGGACAGGCCCACGTGGCCTACCCCGAAAACCCGGCAGAGCTCACGGACCGCGAATGGGCCGAGTACCTGTTCTACCGCGACAACACCAAGGGCGCCTTCGCCGAACGCTGGCTGCACAGCACCGGCTGCCGGCAGTGGTTCAACATGCTCCGCGACACCGTCACCTACGACATCCAGGCCGTATATCCGATGGGCCAGCCGCGCCCTGACAAGGAAAACGCAGCCACGGGCCCCACAGCCCCCACCGTCACCAGCCCCGTCTCCCCGGAAGGAGCAGTCAAATGACCGCTCAGCCGCAGCCCGCGCGTCTTAGCACCGGCGGACGCATCGACCGCAGCGTCACGTGGCGCTTCACCCTGGACGGCCGTGAGTACACTGGCCACCCCGGCGACACCCTCGCCTCCGCCCTGCTGGCCAACGGCCGGCTCCGCGCGGGTGACTCCCTGTATGAGGGCCGGCCCCGCGGCATCATGTCCGCCGGCGTCGAGGAATCCAACGCCCTGGTCAAGGTCGCGGCCCGGTTCCCGGGCCACGTGGCCGAATCCATGCTCCCGGCCACCACGGTGTCCCTCGTGGACGGCCTCAGCACTGAACTGCTCAGCGGACTGGGCAAGCTGGACCCGGCCGAGGACCACGCCGAATACGACAAGAAGTATGTCCACACCGACGTCCTGGTGGTCGGTGGCGGCCCGGCAGGCCTGGCAGCGGCCCGCGAGGCCGTCCGCTCCGGCGCCCGGGTCATCCTTATCGACGACCAGCTCGAACTGGGCGGCTCGCTGTTGTCCGGCTCCACGGATCCGGCCCTCGTCGAGAGCATCGAAGGGCAGCCCGCCCTGGAATGGGTGGCCAATGTTGAAGCCGAACTGATCTCCGCGGCCGAGTGCACGGTACTGAACCGCACCACGGCCTTCGGCTCCTACGACTCCAACTACATCATCGCGGCCCAGAACCGGACGGACCACCTCCTGACCCCGGCCGCGCCCGGCGTGTCCCGCCAGCGGATCTGGCACATCCGCGCCGCCCAGGTCATCCTGGCCCCGGGCGCCCACGAACGCCCGCTCGTTTTCGAAAACAACGACCGCCCCGGCATCATGCTGGCCTCCGCGGTGCGCAGCTACCTCAACCGATACGCCGTCGCCGCCGGTTCCCGGGTGGTCATCAGCACCACCAACGACAGCGCCTACGCCCTGGCCGCCGACCTCCGCGCCGCCGGCATCAAGGTCGAGGCCGTCGTGGACGCCCGCCCACAGCTGAGCGAAACCGCCGCGGTAGCTGCGGCCGCGGGAACGCGGGTGCTGATCGGCAGCGCCGTCGCCAACACCACCGCCGCTGTGACCGGCGACGGTCGGCTCCTCGGCGTCACCGTCCGGAGCATCAACGACGCCGGCGAACTCACCTCGGGCATCGAACACCTCGCCTGCGACCTGCTGGCCGTCTCCGGCGGCTGGTCACCGGTGGTGCACCTGCACTCCCAGCGCCAGGGCAGGCTCCGCTGGGACGAAGACCTCGCCGCCTTCGTCCCCAACAGCGTGGTCCCCAACCAGCAGGTGGCCGGCTCCGGACGCGGCAGCTTCGACCTCGACGACTGCGTGGCCGAAGGCATCTCCGCCGGGGCCGCGGCGGTCATCGCCGCGGGCTTTGAGTCCGATGCTGAACCGTCTGCGCCGACGCCGCCGCGCGCCGCCGCCCCCACCCGCCAGCTCTGGCTGGTACCCGGGCAGGACGGCGGCCCGGATGACTGGCACCACCACTTCGTGGATTTCCAGCGCGACCAGTCCGTGGCCGATGTCCTCCGCTCCACCGGTGCCGGCATGCGGTCCGTGGAGCACATCAAGCGCTACACCTCGATCAGCACCGCCAACGACCAGGGCAAGACCTCCGGGGTGAATGCGATCGGCGTCATCGCCGCCGCGCTCCGGACAGCCGGCGAAGCGTCCCGCGGGATCGGCGACATTGGCACCACCACCTACCGCGCCCCCTTCACGCCCGTGGCGTTTGCCGCCCTGGCCGGACGCCAGCGCGGCGAACTCTTCGACCCCGCACGCCTCACTTCCATCCACCCCTGGCATGTCGCCCAGGGAGCCCTCTTCGAAGACGTCGGCCAGTGGAAGCGCCCCTGGTACTACCCGCAGGACGGCGAGGACATGGACACCGCGGTGCTCCGTGAATGCGCCGCCGTCCGGGAATCCGTGGGTTTCATGGACGCCACCACCCTGGGCAAGATCGAGATCCGCGGCAAGGACGCCGGCGAGTTCCTGAACCGCATCTACACCAACGCGTTCAAGAAACTCGCTCCGGGTTCGGCCCGCTACGGCGTCATGTGCACCCCGGACGGAATGATCTTCGACGACGGCGTCACCCTGCGCCTGGACGAGGACCGGTTCTTCATGACCACCACCACCGGCGGCGCGGCCAAGGTGCTGGACTGGCTGGAGGAATGGCTGCAGACCGAATGGCCGGAACTGGATGTGCACTGCACCTCCGTCACGGAGCAGTGGTCCACCATCGCCGTCGTCGGTCCGAAATCCCGCGCCGTTCTCGCCAAAGTGGCTCCGGAACTGGCAGCCGACGGCGGCCTGGACGCCGAGGCCTTCCCGTTCATGACGTTCAAGGAAACCACCCTGGCATCCGGTGTCCAGGCCCGGGTCTGCCGAATCTCGTTCTCCGGCGAACTGGCCTACGAAATCAACATCCCGTCCTGGTACGGGCTGAGCACCTGGGAAGCCGTGGCGGCGGCCGGCGCGGAGTTCAACATCACCCCGTACGGTACCGAGACCATGCACGTGCTGCGTGCGGAGAAGGGGTATCCGGTCGTCGGCCAGGACACTGACGGGACCGTGACACCGCAGGACGCCGGCATGGAATGGGTCGTGTCCAAGGTCAAGGACTTCATCGGCAAACGCTCCTACACCCGCAAGGACGCCGGCCGCACCGACCGGAAACACCTGGTCAGCGTCCTCCCCGTGGACGGCACCATCCGGCTCCCCGAAGGCACCCAACTGGTGGAACAGGGCATCACCGTCAACCCCGCCTACGGCCCCGTGCCCATGCAGGGATTCGTGACCTCGAGCTACCACAGTGCGGCACTGGGCAGGTCGTTTGCCCTGGCCCTGATCAAGAACGGCCGCAACCGCATTGGCGAGACCCTGGTGGCCGCCGCCGGCGACCAACTCGTGGACGTAATCGTCGCAGAAACCGTACTATTTGACTCTGAAGGGGCCCGCAAAGATGGCTGACACCGCAGCACTCGAAAATTCCAAGAAGATCCAGACCCTCAGGAAGAGTCCGGCGTCACTCCTGAGAACGGCTTTTGAAGCGGGATCCGTTGCGGGCACCGTGGAGCTGCGCGAGGTGCCGTTTCTGACCATGGCAGGGCTCCGGGTCGATCCTGCCGGCGACGCAGGGAAGCGGCTGGGCGCCCTCACAGGTGGCCTGCCCTCCGCTTCCGGGGAAGTCCGCGGCAGCGGCGACACCGCAGTGCTGTGGCTGGGCCCGGCAGAATTCCTGCTCGTGGCCCCCGCCGAATCCCACGAAAGCCTGGGCGGTGAGCTCCCCCGGGCGCTCATCGCAGCACTGGGCGACGGCCAGGGCCAGGTGGTGGATCTCTCCGCCAACCGCACCACGCTCGAGCTCTCCGGACCCCGGGCCAGTGCTGTGCTGGAGAAGGGCTGCGCCCTGGACCTGCACCCCCGCGTCTTCCAGCCCGGAACGGCCCTGTCCACGGAAATCGGCGGCATCCCCGTCGTTCTGTGGAAGACCGGGGACGAGACCTACCGGATCTTCCCGCGGGCATCCTTCGCGGAGTTCCTCGGCCGCTGGCTCCTCGACGCCATGCGCGAATATGCCTCCACCGAGGTCCCCTGATGGCGCTCAGCGTCCTCGACCTGTTTTCTGTTGGCATCGGGCCGTCCTCCTCCCACACGGTCGGCCCGATGCGGGCGGCCAAGCGGTTCGCCGACGGGCTCAAGAGCGACGGGCAGCTGAGTTCCACGGCGAGGGTGCAGGCCGAGCTGTTCGGTTCCCTCGGCGCCACCGGCCGGGGCCACGGTTCGGACAAGGCCGTCGTCCTGGGCCTCCAGGGCCAGGACCCCGAGACAGTGGACACCGCTACGGCGGATGACCAGGTGGCAGCCGCTGCCCTGGATGCGGAACTGCAGCTCGCCGGCCATCACCGGGTGGATTTCAACTGGGATGAGGACGTGGTCCTGCACCGCCGCAAGTCGCTGCCCGCCCATCCGAACGGCATGACCTTCCGGGCCCTCGACCACGCCGGCGACGTCCTCAGCGAACGGAGCTTCTATTCGGTTGGGGGCGGCTTCGTCGTCGATGGCAATGCACAAGGCGCCGACCACGTGGTGGCCGACGACACGGTGCTGCCCTACCCGTTCACAACAGCTGACGAACTCCTTGAAATATGCCACCGAGAGAATATGTCCGTCTCCGACGTGATGCTGGCCAACGAACTCGTCTGGCGTACCGAAGCCGACCTCCGGGAGAAGCTCTTGGCCCTGTGGGCGGTCATGCGCCAGTGCGTGGACAACGGCTGCGCTGCCGAGGGCATCCTGCCCGGCGGGTTGAACGTCAAACGGCGCGCCCCGTCGTTGTTTCGGACGCTGGCAGCATCCGCCGTCAGCGCCGAGGCGGACGCCCGGAACCCATCGCCGGTCCAGGTCCCGGCCGACCCGCTGCTCGCCATGGAATGGGTGAACCTCTTCGCGCTGGCCGTCAACGAGGAAAACGCCGCGGGGGGCCGGATCGTCACCGCGCCCACCAACGGTGCCGCCGGCATTGTGCCGGCCGTGCTGCACTATTACGTCAAGTTCGTCCCCGGCGCCAACGACGACGGCGTCATCCGCTTCCTGCTGGCGGCGGCCGCCGTCGGGATCCTGTTCAAGATCAACGCTTCCATCTCCGGGGCAGAGGTCGGCTGCCAGGGCGAAGTCGGATCCGCCTGCTCCATGGCGGCGGCGGGACTCTGCGAAGTGCTGGGCGGGACCCCGGAGCAGGTGGAAAACGCCGCCGAAGTCGGGATCGAGCACAACCTCGGGCTGACCTGTGACCCCGTCGGCGGGCTCGTGCAGATCCCCTGCATCGAACGCAACGCGATCGCCAGCGTCAAAGCCATAAACGCCGCCCGCCTGTGCCTCCACGGCGACGGCAGCCACAAAGTCTCGCTGGACAAAGCAATCAAGACCATGCGCGAAACAGGAGCAGACATGAAAACCAAGTACAAGGAAACCTCCCGCGGGGGCCTCGCCGTGAACGTCGTGGAGTGCTGACCATGGTCCCGGACCAGACACCCGACACCGTTGAGCACGTCCTGACACTGGACTGCCCGGAAACGCGCGGGATAGTCCACGCCGTGTCCGGTTTCCTGCTGGACCAGGGCTGCGACATCCTGGAAAGCAAGCAGTTCGACTCACAGCTCGACGGCCACTTCTTCATGCGGGTCCATTTCGCGTCGGCCGGAGACCAAACCACCCTGGCTTTGCTGCGGGACGCATTTGTGCCGGTCGCCGAAAAATTCGGCATGCGCTGGGAGCTTCGGCGGCACGGGACCAAACGGCGCGTGCTGATCATGGTCTCGAAATTCGAGCACTGCCTCAACGATCTGCTGTACCGGGCACGCACCGGAGAACTGCCCATCGAGATCGTCGGCGTCGTCTCCAACCACCCCGACCACCGGCGGACCGTCGAGTGGCACGGAATCCCGTTCTTCCATGTGCCGATCACGCCGGACACCAAGCCCGCGGCCGAACAGCGGCTTCTGGAACTGATCGACCGGATGGACGTCGAACTGGTGGTCCTGGCCCGTTACATGCAGGTCCTCAGCGACAACCTCACCCGCCAGCTGGATGGCCGCGCCATCAACATCCACCACTCCTTCCTGCCCAGCTTCAAGGGCGCGAAGCCCTACCACCAGGCGCACGCCCGGGGCGTGAAGACGGTCGGCGCCACCGCCCACTATGTCAACGCGGAACTGGACGAAGGGCCCATCATCTCCCAGCAAGTGGTGGAGGTGGACCACACTTTCAGTCCGGACGATCTCGTGGCCGCCGGGCGCGATACCGAATGCAGGGCACTCTCCAATGCCGTCCGCTGGCACTGCGAGGGACGCGTCATCCTCCAGGGCAACAGGACCGTCGTGCTGCGCTAGGTTTGGCACCATGATCCTGCCCCTCGAGGACCGCGAAGCCGCCGCCCCTGCCTACATCCTGCGGGGTGCCCTCATCACGGACGGCGCCTGCACACCGGGCTGCGTGGTGGCGGTGAACGGCGGCCGGATCGCCTACGCGGGACCCGGCGACGGCTTTGACGCCGCACATTTCCCGGATGCGGAGGAGCTCCCGCTGCCGCCCGGCAGCTCCCTGCTTCCCGGGCTTGTCGACCTCCATTGCCACGGCGCCGCGGGCGGCGGATTCCCGGCCGGCAATGACCGGGGCTGCCGGGCGGCCGTGGACTTCCTGCACCGCAACGGGACCACCACCCTCCTGGCGAGCCTCGTCACCGCCCCGGAAGATGAGCTGGTGGGGTCGCTCGGCGTACTCAACGTCCTGGCGGCCGAGGGACTGATCGCCGGCGTGCACTCCGAGGGGCCCTTCCTCTCCGCCGCCCGGTGCGGCGCGCAGGACCCGCGCTGGCTCCGCGCCCCCGACCCTGCGCTGCTCCGGCGGCTGGTGGCGGCGGCCGGCGGAGCCCTGCGGACCATGACGTACGCCCCCGAACTGCCCGGCGCGAGTGAGCTCCTACGGATCCTCACGGACCACGGGGTGATCCCCTCACTGGGCCATACCGATGCCGCTGCCCCCGTTGCCGCGGCCTCACTGGCGGAAGCCGCGGACCTCATCCGCGGGGGCGCGGCTTCCGGGGTCTTCGGGCCGCGGGCCCGGCCCACGGTGACCCATCTGTTCAACGGCATGCCTCCCCTGCATCACCGGAGTCCCGGACCGGCGGCCGCGTGCCTGCGGCTGGCGGCCGCCGGCACGGTCGTGGTCGAGCTCGTCGGCGACGGCGTCCACCTCGACCCGGAGACGGTCCGGATGGTCTTTGACCTGGTCGGAGCCGGGGGCATCGCGCTGGTGACGGACTCCATGGCGGCAACCGGGCTGCCCGACGGCGACTACGAACTCGGCCCCGTGGAAGTGGTGGTGCACGACGGCGTGGCCACCCTGCGGAGCAACGGCGCCCTTGCCGGGGGCACGGCGACCCTGTTGGAGGTTGTCCGCATGGCCATCGCGGCGGGGGTGAGTCCGGCCGACGCTGTCGCGGCGGCCACCCTGGTCCCGGCCCGGGTCCTGGGCCTGGAGACGGAGATCGGCGCCCTCCGGGCTGGAATGCGCGCCGATATCATCGCCGTTGACCCGGGCTTCGACATCGTGGCCGTGCTGCGCGGCGGACGGATCCTGGCGGACCATCGACGTGCCGCGCGTTAGCCCCTGAACCCGCGGGGCCCACGGCGGTTGCGGAAGTTTCGAGCCCTTCGTTTTGTTGTTCTGAGTGTGGGCAAACATTACTTCCGGAAAGGAGCCCGCCATGATCCGCATCGCTATCGTGCTCGGGAGCACCCGGCCCGGTCGCCTCGGAAAGGCCGTCGCCGACTGGGTAAGTGCCCGGGCATCAGAACGCGGCGATGCCACCTTTGACGTCCTCGACGTCGCCGATTTTGATCTTCCGCTGCTGGACGAGCCGCTGCCACCCTCCTTCGGCCGGTACAGCCAGCCCTACACCAAGGCCTGGTCCGAAGCTGTCGACGGATTCGACGGCTACATCTTCGTCACGGGCGAGTACAACCACTCGATTCCCGGCGCACTGAAGAACGCTGTGGACTACCTCTACAAGGAGTGGAACAACAAGGCGGCCGGGTTTGTCAGCTACGGAAGCAGCGGCGGCATCCGCGCCGTCGAACACTTCCGCGGAGTGTCCGCGGAGCTGCAGATGGCCGACGTCCGGGCCCAGGTGGCGCTGCCCCTGGCCACGGAGTTCGCGAATTACCGCACATTCATCCCGACGGCGGCCGCGGAAAAGAGCCTGCAGATCCTGTTTGACCAGGTGATCGCGTGGGCCGGCGCGCTGAAGGTCCTCCGGCCGGGCCATGCCCACGGAACAGAAGACGCCAGCGCGGCGTGACCCCTGCCCTGGCTGGGCCCGGTTTGCCGTCCCGCGGGCCGCGTGCCGGTGTCCGCCTACGCCGGAGTCCCCGTCCTGCGCCGCCGCCGCCGGACGGGGGGCGTGTCTCCGCCGTGTGGCGCCGCGGCATAGGGACTGGGCAGGGGCACGTTCTGGCCCGGAACGGAATCGGGCACCAGGACGTGGACCGTGGCGCCGGATGATTCCCGCGCGGCTCCGCCCGCGACGCTGCGCAGGTAGTCAAGCGCCCCTTCTTCACTGAACCCGTACTCCCGCACCAGCGTCCGCAGCGCCAGCCCTGCCAGTGCCCGGGAGAGCTGCGCCGAAGAGAGATCTGCGCCGCCCCCGGACCTCAGCGCCAACTCCTGGACCAAACGCAGTGCACGGGAGATGTAGCGGGCCAGCCGAGCCGCTGCGATGATGTCTGCGCTGGTGAAGACGTGCGGCCACGCGGCGTACAGGTTCACGGCGGCATGGAAGACCGCTTGTGGTGCCAGTGGAACGGATACGAGGGACCGGACCCCGAAGGCTGCGGCAGCGCTGGCGTACCCGGGCCAGCGCCGCTCCAGGGAAGTGTCGCCCACGAACACATATTCGCCGGTTCGGACCGCCGTGCGGGCGGGCCCGTCATCGAAGGAACGCTGCGCCTCGTCGGCGGCCCGTGCCGGTGCGCTGCCCGCAGTCAGCGTGAGGGCCTCCGCGGACCCGACCAGTGTCACTGCCCAGCTGATCCCACGGCCGGGACCACCGATGTCGTCAACAAACTCGCTCACCGCTTCGCTGAGGAAGGCACCGACATCCGGGTCGTTGAAGTGCAGCTCCCAGAAGGAGGCATAACGATCCTGCCGGCCGTCTCCTGCAATTCCTTGGGTCATGTTCCACGCTCGAGATCAAAGCACGCAGCTCACTGCTGAACCGATGAAAACAGCATACGTCCGGGCGGACACCGCCGCGCCTCCCATTTGTCAGAGCCAGGGCCTCTGTCGTTTTGGTATGGTTCCGGGCTGTCCCGGCGACCTGTTTCGATGAACTGTTCCTCAGCTATTCCGGCAGCTGTTCCGCTGAGCTGTTCGCGTGACAGCGGGAAATCTGCTTCAGCGCCGCGGCGGCCCAGGGAGGCTTTTAACATCCGCCCTGGACCGCCCGCCCCGGCTTCAACACCAGTCGCGGAGGACCCGTCCCGCCGTGGCACAACCATTAATACCCGCGTTCCGCAGGTCCCAAAAGGGCCTTTGGGCCCGTGCCGGCCGGCAGCGCACTACCGCCCATTTCACCCCCGGCGGATGAGGTCCGCACGCGCGTCCGGGCAGACGATGGATATGCCCTTCGATGCCCCACTGCTCGGGGGCGATCCCAGCTGGGAGAGGAGCCTCCAAATGTCAAGACCGCACGCAATCACCGTGGGATCCATCGCGCTTGCGACCGCCGTCGTACTGCTCACCGGATGCAGCCCCACGAGTCCGCCGGCTGCCACCCCAAGCCCCACCGCGGCCATCTCGAGCCCGCCCGCGAGCGTGTCGGAAATCTGCGCTGCTGCCGATGCCCATGCCGCGGCCCTGGCGAATTTCAAGGCCACGCTCAAGCCGGACGCCACCATCGAGCAGGTGCGCGCGGCCCAAGACCAAGTCTCCAAGACCTATGAAGAGCTGGCCAAGGCAAGCGAGAACCTCGCCCAGCAACGGGCGGAGGCGGTTATGGCCGCCGAAGCCAAGTTCAATGCCGCAGTCGCCGCGGTGCCTGACAATGCCACGTTGACTCAAGCAGCTGATTCCCTCCGGGACGAAGCCTCCAACGTCGAGGCCGCGATCCGCGACCTCCGGACTGAGGTCAAGTGTTAGCGGTCTGACATGTCTTGTCCCAATCGGTGCCCGTTGGGCCCTCAGATACAGGAATGGTCGTAGTCGAATCCTCCCGACACGTACTGGGCAATGGTGACTTTCCCGCCGGCCGTCAGTGGCGCCTCGGAGCATTTGCGTTTTGCCACGGCGAGTGACTTCGCCCCGGCCAGCCAGCTGGGCAGCGTGTAAAGGTTGCTCGAGGACGGCACCGTTCCCACAATTTGGGTCCACTGCGTCTTGGCGGAGTAAAGGCCCGTTCGGGCTCCGACACTCGCGAAGTAGGCCGCCATCCCCTCCAGATCGGCACGGTTCGCCGCCGGGCGGGTTGACCAGCTGTTGCCGGTCTCGACATCGAGCCACCACGTGTAGGCCGCCGCGTTGCTTATCCCCCGGATGTTGGCATCGTCGTAGGCCTTGGCATAGCCGTACATGTAGGAGCAGGCTTCCTCGACTGAACCCTCGGTGCACTGTCCGTAGGGGTTGGCGACGGTGGTTCCTCCGTAGTTGTTGCTGGTAGGCCACCAGGATCCTGAAGTACCGGGGTTGGCGGTGTTCACGTAGAGCGCGACCAGGGGCTGGCCAGTCCCGCCGGTGGACGTCCCGGCCCAGGACAGCTGCGTCGCCAGACACGGGTTGGTGGTGTTGGCCAGCCCATTGTTCACGCCGACGACGGCGAACGTCTGGCCCCGGGGCAGCGTTTTGCCGCATTGGGGCCACGACACATCGTTGCCCGGGCCCGCAGCCCCGGCTGCGTGGGCCGGCGTTCCGGCCAGCATCAGCGCGAAGCTTGCGGCGGCCGCAAGGATCACCCGGCAACGCGAGGAAAAGGGTGCAAGGGACATGGTGGGCCTTCCCGTCGATGCTGCTGAGCAGTTAGCACAGCATGGCCGCCGCAGGTTTGCCCGGTCAAGGCTTTCGGTAGTGAGTTCATGGGCCGGTCCGCCGGCGGCTCCCACAGACGCGGTGGCCCGGCATGGGAGGATCGGTGTATGGAAACCACCCCGGAGGTCCTGCGCTATGCGGCCTTTTCCACGACGCCCAACGGCGGAAATCCTGCAGGCCTGGTGCTGGATGCCCGTGATCTGGATGATGCCGGGATGCTGGCGGTGGCGGCCGCCATCGGGTACGCAGAGACGGCTTTCGTGACGGAGCCGGGTGTCGACGGCGACCCGCGCCGGAGCCGGGTTCGGTACTTCTCGCCGATCGCCGAGGTGCCATTCTGCGGGCATGCGACGATTGCGCTGGCCGTTGCGCTGAGCGCACGCGACGGGGCGGGCGCCTTCACCTTCGAGACCCCCGTCGGCCCCGTCCGCATTGAAACGGCGGGGGACGGTGCCGAGATCACGGCATCGTTCACGGGCGTTGAACCGCAACTGGCCGCCTTCGACGACGGCGTCCTGGCTGAACTTCTTGGATTGCTCGGTTTCGGTCTGGACGATCTCGATCCGGCCTATCCGCCGCGGATCGCGTATTCGGGGAACTGGCATCCGGTGCTGGTCGTCGCGGACCGCTATCTTTTCGACTCCTTTTCCTTCGATCCGGAGGCCGTGCGCCGGCTGATGGACGCACAGGGCTGGGCCGCGACGGTGACCGTCCTGCACCCGATTGCAGATGGCGAATTCGAAGCCCGGAACCTGTTCCCGGTGGGTGCCATCACGGAGGACCCCGCAACCGGGGCGGCCGCGGCGGCCGTTGGCGCCTACCTGCGCATCCTGGGCCTGGTCGATCCCCCGTCGAGAGTCCTCATCCACCAGGGACGGCACGTCGGCCGTCCGGGCCTGCTCACCGTGGACATTCCCGCTGCCGGCGGAATAGTGGTCAGCGGCAGGGCCGTCCGGATCCCCGCCGCTGCGGGCAACAGCTGATCACTGGGTGGAGGCTAAGCGCCGGTAGCTGAAGGACTTCAGCGTCAGCGTGCCCCCTGCCGTGACGGCTTTGACCCCCGGCGTCCCCGCAGCGGGGAAAACGAGTGACGTCATGGTCTTTTCCCCGCCGTTGATGAAAACCTCCACCGAGCAATAGTCGACGAAAATCGTTAGCTCCACCGTCCCGTTCCGCGCTGGGCTGGCTGCGCGCCGCGATGCCCGATAGTCGGGGCTGAGTTCTGCCTTGCCGGTGGCGGCAACATCGGACTCCCGGGAGATGAATGCTGACTCGGTGGCGAAGTCGTATCCGACGGTGGCGAACGTGCCCCCGCCGCTTTCGAGTTCGATCCTGGCAACGGAACCGTCGTCCTGCGCTGTCCGCTCTAGAGTTACATCGAGCCGGTACGCCCCGCCTTCCGGGACCGGCAGTTGTCCTGCGCCATCCGGTGTCAGTCGACGTTCCCCGGTGGTTGCCGCCGGGCCTTCAAGGGACTTCATGGCAGTCGTGGGGCTCGACACCAGCGTTGGCTTTCCGGCGATTGTTTGCAGCCGTATGTCCCTCACTATGGAGTCGGCGCCGCCGTGCCAGTCCTGAGTGGGCAGCTGCCGGGCGTACTGCCAGTTGTTCATCCACCCGATGGCGTGCCGCGAGGACATCCGCTGGCTTTCGGTGAGCCTGGGATCATCCCACGTCACGGCGGCGTAGAAGTCGGAGCCGGCGTCGAGCCACTGGTGCGGCCCGTCAGACGGGGTGAATCGGGTTCCGTCCCATTCGCCAGTCCAGTAGGCAACGCCCGTGGTGAAGCCCTCTTCGCTCCCGTTGGCGCTGGCGGCCAGGACCCAGGTCCGTTTGGATGGATCACCGTCGAGATCCAACTGGAAAAGGTCCGGGCACTCTAGGACGCCCAGACCTTTGCGTTCGATGCCTGAGGCGTAGTGCCAGTCCAACAGGTTCGACGACGTATACATGCCGATCTTGTCGCCTTCGGCCAGGGCCATCACCCATTGGCCGTGGGCCGCATCCCGGATGATTTTGGGATCCCGCCAGTCCGGTTCGCCCGGGTTTTCCATGACCGGGTTCTGCGCATAGGCGGTGAAGGAGTATCCGTGGTCAGTGGAATAGAACAGGGACTGCCGCTGGATTCCCTGGTCCTGCTGCGTCATGACCGCAATGACAGCCCCCTTGCCAAAGCCGGCCGAATTGTCCTGGTCCACCACGGCGCTTCCGGTTTCGATGTCGCCCAGCCCGTTTTTGTACTTGGTGATCGCCACTCCCTCCTCCTTCCAGTGCACAAGATCCGTGCTGGTCAGGTGGTACCACTCGGTGCCGTTCTCCTTCGGGTACCCGGCGTTGTAGAGGTAGTAGTAGTGCCACACGCCGTCGAGCAGGATGGGACGCTGCGGATCATTCATCCAGTTCTTCCCGGGCGTTATGTGATAGCTCGGCCGGAACTCGGATGCCCCCTCGGGCCGGTCGAAAGCTGGCTGCGCCTGCCCGGCGTGGCTCTGGGAACCCGGGCTTGATCCCGGCGAAGGGACCAGCGCCACCGCGATCAGAACGGCCGCGGCGGCGGCCACGGCGGCCACCATCCAGATCGTCCAATGGTTTTTCATGATTTAACATTCCTGGTCTTGGTGGAAGCCATCCCGCCCATCTATGGCCTGCCCATCTATGGCCCGTCGGTCCAGGGCCTGCAGTGGGACGGAAGCACCCGGAAATCCGGGTGCTTCCGTCTCATGACTGCCTACTGCACTACTTGTACAGCCCGGCACCGCCGACGTTGAGGTTCGTGGGCAGGTACCCGAACGGGCCCAGGCCGTTCTGGCCGAAGGTGCGGTCAACGGCCGAAACTCCGTTGCGGAAGTTGATCTTCACGGTGGGCGAGAGGGACCCGCCGCGGACGCCGTCCACGTTGTCGATAAAGGACTGCACCAGCCCGCCCGGCTGCACGTAGTGCGAGTAGGCCTGGAACTGGCGGCCGTTCTGGCGGGGATCCGGCCCTTCGGGCGCATTGGCTGGCATATTCAGGTCCGTGGGGGATGCCAGCGTCAGGCCGCTGTTGTTCATGGGCTGGTAGTCGGAACGGACGCCGTCGCCCACAAAGCCGTAAACTCCGTCGGGGCCGCGCATTCCATCCGCATAGGTGAACTGGTGGCTGATGGTGAACAGGTAGTACTTGTTCTTGCCGCCCTCGCTCTGGATGAAGATCTGCGGACGCTCGGTCTGGTCGTTGACGCAGTTGGCGGACAGGATCGGCGGCAGGAAGTGCCATTTGGTCAGGTCTTTGTTGTCCGCCACGGCCAGGCCCACGTTGGCCGTCTGGAACCATGCACCGGTGGTGGCGTTGACGGTGTTCGCGGATTCGGCGCGGGGGTCCCCGGGCTGGTAGCCCAGGTCCTGCTCCGTGCACTTGTAGTCGCCCCGCTGGCCGCCGGTGTTGCCTTCGAAGACCATGAAGGTCTTGCCCGGGTGCGCCGGGTCTACGAACGTGTAGGGGTCCCGGAAGGCGAACCCTGGGTTCTGGGCCTTGTTCTGGTACATGACGCCGTCCGGCTCAAGGAGTTTGGTGTGCTCGAAGCCGTCGAAGCTCACGCCGTTCTTGTCAGCGTGGATGTTGCCCAGTGCCTTGGCGATCACGGCATCCGGGGCGATTCCGCCGCCGCCGGCGTTGCGCTCGGCAACGTCGTAGAACGTCGTTGCGGTGTAGAAGACGTTGACGTGGTTCCCCTGCATGAGGCGGGTTGAACCGGACCATTCGGTGTTGCCGACGGAGGTGTTGTCCAGGAACAGGTGTCCGCCGTAGTTCCACTTGTCCTTGGCCGGATCGGCGTTGGTCTTGCGGAAGAAATAGCCGATCCGGGCGTTCCAGTGCCGCTGGTCGAAGCCGTAGCCGGCGTGGCGGTCGGCAACGAGTGAGAAGATCACGTCCCAGCCCTTGTAGCTGATCTGGTTTGCGTTCTCGTCGGTCAGGGACCACGTGTCCCAAACCCAGACGTCGTCGTTCATGGCCGGGAAGTCCTGGGGGATTTCCGGCATGGTGACGTTCGGGCTCATGGAGTTCTGGCCCGGGGTTACGCTTGTGCTGCTTTGGGCCATAATCTGCTTGGCATCGGCACGCGTCCACTTGGAGGTGAAGGCCGCGGCCGGATCGAACGCCTGCTGGGTGTGCTTCGTGGGCAGGGGGAAGCCGGGTGTCGGAGCCGGCATCTGCCCGCCGCTCGGCGGATCCGAGGGCGTGTTTGCCTGGGCTGACGGAACGGCAAGGAAGACGGAGGCCGCCACGGCCGCCGCCAGTGCCGCGGCGACAGAACGCCACCGCAGCTTCCGGTGTGTATTGGGGTGCTCGTGCATTTTTGCTCTTCTCGCGGAGTTGAGACCATTCGTGGAAGACGGGCGTATGCCCTCATTCCCCGAAACTCCGGCAGCCCCGATGACACCGCAGGCGTCATCGAGGACGCCATCGTGTCGAGGGGACGGGACCTCGGTAGGGCCCCGTCGGTGGCCCGGGAGGGTGCTGACCTCCTGGACGTTCATCACCGTAGACAGTGCCGGCGAGGATTCAAAACCACATTTCAGACACCAAAACGGCTCATACCCCGGTCGATGTAAGCGCTTACACAAACTCTCCGCGCGCGTGCCACGACTCAAAGATTGAGTCAAATATTTCCTAAAAAATATGCTTTCTTTTTCAAGTCGCCCGCTGTTTACCTGTTCGTTGCGCCGCGGCCGCCCTCACCCAGCCCACACTGCGGAGCACGACGCCGGCGCCTTGAGTAAGGGGCCGGGTGCCAAAGCGTTCGTACTCCGGTCACCGGAGGCCACGAATCCGGCGATAAGTGCCACAGATCCCCAACCATTCCCGGGTGCCTCACGTCGCTTCTCTCGTCCCCGGGGTGGCAGGGAATTCGGTTCGGAACCCGATCAATTTGTGGGTGCCGTCGCAGTAGGGTTTGATCGCGGACGCGCCGCAGCGGCACAGGGCGACTGTTTTGCGCGACCGCGGCACTGCTCCCCCGGACGGGGTGACGATCTCAAACTCGCCGCGGACCAGGATCGGTCCGTCGGGACAAATAACAATGGCGGCGTCGTTGGACGATTCCTGCGGGTTCTGGTTCATAGATGCTCCCTGACTGGGTTCGTGCCCGGGTCAGACCCCGGCGGGGACAGGCGGCTTCAGCGACGACGTGCCGCTCTCCCACGCCCCCATGATGTGCGCAGTGAGTCGGGCGTCGATGGCGAGCACCGCCGTCGCGCCGAACAGGACGTCCGGAAAGAGATCCGGCTCTGCCTCCACGAGCCCTCCGGCGAGATCCCGGCCCGCGATCTGTTCGTGGACGGCGTCCGCTTCGACGTGCTCGTCGAAGTACGCGGTCACATCGGCCCCGAATCCGAGACGCCGGAAACCGTTGCCGTACAGCTGGTTCGGCCGGGAGGACGTCATCTCATAGATCGCCAGATGCCCTGCGATGGCTCCCCGCAGTCTGCGGTTCAGGCCGAAAAGGGACATCATGTTGACCGCGGCGAGAGAGATGGCCGGGACGGCGTCCACATAGCCGCCGTAGACATAGTTCAGCCCCAGCCCTCGCATGGTCCGGGCGAAAAGTGCACTGTGCATGCGGTCCGGGCGCCCTCCGCCGTACTCGTCAGCCTGTATCTCCACCAGCGCAGCCTTGGCCCGCCCGGTCAGCCTCGGGATCGCCCAGGTGTGCGGATCGGCTTCCTTGAGCTGATAGATCGATTTGTGGACCAGGAATTCACGGAGCTGCCCGAGGGTGGCCAGCTTCGCCACATGGCGGGACATGCCCGGTCCACCGTCCTGGCCCGCGAGCCCGAACAGAATGTCCGCCACCGCGTCGCTGTCCAGGCCGGCGGCAGGAGCAGGCTGGACTGATCCGGCGGACGAGCGGGCCACGGACCGCAGCGCCAGCTCGAACGGTCCCTCCAGCAGCTGCCGGAGTGCGATCAGCCCGGGGTTCCATTCCCAGCGATCGTCCACCCCATCCAAGCCGCCGTAATGCAGCTCGTAGAGGCAGAACAGGGTCAATTGCACATCGCCGTCGTCGATGATGTCATCGGCGAGTGCCAGCTGCCCGTTGATGAGTTCGGTGAGATCGCGCAGCGTGCCCTGGGCTGCGGAATCATCTCCGGTCCCGTCGGCCAGAAGCCGGAAAAGGCCACGGCTTATGGGTCCGCGCGCGTCAGGGATCTTCATGTTTTCTCCTACGTGGGCCTCAGCGGTTTTGGCTGCGGCCGGTGAAAGTGCGTCGAAGTGAGCCCGCCCCGGGGTTACGGCCGGAGGGGCCCCAAGGTGCGGCGCCCTTAGCTGTTGCCGGTGTAGACGAGGCTTTCCGGGTCGACTTCGTTCGCCGGGGCATCCGCGAGTCCCTGCGGGGACAGATCCATGTCCATCAGCGCGGGTCGTTGATAGTGGGCCGCGGAGGCTCCGGTGGTGGCAGTGCTGTGGTTGGAAACGGTGTGCCCCTAATTCTTTGTTGGTTACAGACCCGGGAGGGTGCTGCCTGTCACGGGCGGGGTATTTCCATCTGGAACCCGCACCGGCACCGGAGAACACGCGTCCGGAGATAGTCGCCCAGAACATCCGGGCTCCCGGCGTGTGTGGAAACCGCCCGGTGGGCACTTCGCCGCTCGGGGTCCACTGCGGACATCGGCTCCTGGCAGTGGCGGTAGGCGTCCTCCCGGTGCATGGCACCGCCGCTGTTCCCGTTCCGCGCCGGGATGATTGCGAGAAACGCCGCAGTCGTAGCTACCACGTGCGAGCTGCCGCAGTTGGTGCAGCTGATGGCGGCCGCGAGGGTTTCCTGCTGCGGATTCAAGGTGGCGACAGAGTCCAGGAGCAGGTGCCGGTCGGTCTCACATGTCGCACACCAAGGCCGGCGCCCTCGGGGCTGGTGGGCATCCCGTGGCAAGTACGTGCTTGACGTGATTGTCATCCGGGTCAGACCAGGCCCGGGTAGCTGGCCAGGATGTAGTCCGCCGCGGCTGGTCCTTTCATGCGGAGGCCGTTGCGCTTGGGATGGATCTGCTTTTCTTTCATGGCCGCCCAGAAGGCATCTTCAGGGCGGGGCGCGGTCTGGCTCAGGAAGCACCAGCTGGTGTAGAGCCCGTAGAGGCAGTCCCGGCCCAGGGCGTGGTCGGATGCAGGGTCCCGGGTTGTGGCTTCCTGCAGGAATTGGTCGTATTGGGAAGTTGCCATGAGTGGCTCGTTTCTTCGCGGTGCATTGTGTGCCGCCGTGTGGCTACAGCAGCTGAGCGTCAAGGCCATGCACGGGGCGATGAAGCAAGATCCCGCACTGCTGCGTCACCGCAGATCCGGGAATAAAGCGTTACTGGGCTGGCGGTCCACATCCTGCGGAAACCAGCCAATGCAACTTCTCTACGATGTAGACTTTAGGCGTAGACTACACATTAAGCAACCGGCTTTTCATCCCGGAACTATAACCACTCTGTATCGACCCGAACGGAAAACCATGTCGCCCGAAGAGCACCCGGCGCCCCCTGCGGCTCCCGGCAAGAAGGCTCGCCTCAGCCGGGAGATTGTCCTGTCGACGGCACTGGCACTGGTGGACGCCGAGGGACTCGACGCCCTCACCATGCGCAGGCTCGGGCAGGAACTCGGGCGGGATCCCATGAGCCTGTACCGCTACGCCGCCAACCGCGCAGCCCTGCTGGACGGCGTCTCAGAACTCGTGCTGAATGAACTGGCCATCATTCCCGATGATCCCGACTGGCAGTCGCAGCTCCGGCGCATTGCCCACGACCTGCGGCTCCTGGCGCTCCGGCACCCCAACGTCGTGCCCCTCCTCGTGACCCGCCCCCTGTCAACGCCCCTGGGCCTGCGGCCGCTGGGAACATTGCGTCCGCTGGAGCAGATCCTGTCCCTGCTGATCGACGCCGGATTCGCCCCCGTTGACGCATTGCACGTCTACCGCGCCTACTACGGATACCTCTACGGGCACATCCTCAACGAACTGCAGGAATTCGTCGTCGACCCCGAGGAGAATGAGGCCCTTCTCCGGCTGGGCCTGCACCGCCTGCCACCGAAGGAATTCCCCCGCCTCCGCGCCCTCGCCCCGGTCCTCGCCGACTACGACGGGATGGCCGAACTGGATGAGGGAATCACCATCCTGCTCTCGGGGCTCGCGGCCCGCTGCCGGATGCCGGATTCCCCGACCAAACCATGATCCGGAAAGGCACCGGTCATCTCAGCCCGGGTTGGACAGCCGGTCCTTCGCCTGCTGGCTTCCGGGCCCCACGGGCAGAAGCTCTGTGGCCTGCGCGAGACCTTCGGTAGGCATAGAAACATACATGCTGCAGATCCCGCACAACTACTTCACGGCCTCGATGGCCACCCCGTCCCGGGAACTGGCCGGAGCCCGCCCCGTTGACCTGCTCAAGACCAATCCCTCTCCCCTGCTCCGCGCACTGGAGGCCGTTCGCTGGCGGTATGCAGCCTCTTGACCGAAGCGGTCAGGTGCTTAGCGTTGGCCCATGGGACTGATTTACGACAACCCGGACCTGGCAGCGCTCACGCTGACGCGGCTCGCCGCGGAAGAGTCCGAGGGACCCGGCGCCCTGGAAGGGCGCATGCGCGACTATCTAGGCGACCTGGAACAACGCAACGGGTCGGCCTACGTGGAACTGGTGGCCATCGCCCTCGCACGCGTCCATTTCAGGGCCTTGGACGACCTGGCCCGGGCCACCGGCGCAGACTCAACAGCGCTGCTGGACGCCGCCGAGGTAGAGGCGCTGGAGGTCCTGTAGGTTCGGGCGGGCCCGGTCCGGAGGCGGCCGAGGGGCAGACGGGGGCATTTTGGGCCGCAGATCGGCCGCCCGCCTAGCCCCGTTATCTGTTGTCGGGGACAACGAGGACCGGGCGCTGCTGATGGTGGATCAGGGACCCGGAAACGGATCCTTCGAGGAACCTGTCCAACCGTGCCAGGGGCCCTGGCCGGTCGGCGCCGACAACGAGCAAGGGTGCATCTATGTTCTCTGCCAGTCGGCTGAGGGCTTTGGGGATGTCGCCGTTGAGCACGCGGAACGACCACGTCTCCCCGGGCTGTCCGAGGATGGATTCCAGCTTCCGTTGCAGTTGCCTGGATGGGAATTCGGCCTCTTCATTGACTATCGGGTCCAGTGAAAGAGCTGTCCGTTGGCCCTCCGGCTCCCATTCCGTCAGGTAACTGGCTGGATCCACGAATGCGCAGACGAGATGCTGTCCCAGGACTGCCGCGAGGCCGGCGGCGGTACGGATCAGGTGCTCTGAAAACGTCCACCCGACTCCGAGCACGACTGGTCCGTCCGGCCATCCTTCATCCGGCATGGTGGCCTCTGGAGAAGCGCACGACGACGGCGATGAATGCGGCGGTCCCGGTGGCGGCCGCCGCGGCGTAGGCCATGGAAGTGTAACTGCCGAGCCAGGCTGCGATTACCGGGCCGGCCGCCGGGGCAACGGCGGTAACAGCTGTCAGCGGAGCTGCGAAGACTCCCTGCAGCGTACCCAGGTTCTGGCTTCCCCACCGGTCGCCTACGATCGTGGCCTGCAGCAGGGTCTGGCACCCGCGGACCGCCCCGGCGAGCATTCCTGCCGCGATAAGCAGCGGGACCGGGCCGGGCAGGGCCGCCAGTAAAAGGACGGCACAGGCTGCGGTTCCGGCGATGACCGGCAGCCGGGTGCCGGGCGGGATAGCTGCGAACAGCAGACGGCCGCCGACCTGTCCTGCGCCCACGAGTCCGAGGCCGAGCGCGGCGGTGGTGTAGTCGGCTCCCTTTTCCATGAGCAGGGGGATGATGTTCAGCGTCACGGTGTAGAGCCCCAGGCAGAGCAGGACCATGAGCGCCTGCAGGCCGAGGAATTCCGGACTGCGCCGCACGGCCCGCACCATCACCCGGTGGTCCGTCGCGGGAGCGCCGGGGGCGGCCTGGCCCCAGGTCCGGTTCAGGTAGTGGGCGTGCAGGGGCAGGGTGATCAGCCCCGTGGCTCCGGCGAGGATGAGGAAGGCGCCTCGCCAGCCGACCACGGATGTCAGGGTTGCGGTGAGCGGGGCGAAGATGGTTGATGCGAACCCGGCGACGAGGGTCAGGACGGTCAGGGGCCGGATGCGGGCGGGTCCGTACCAGCGGCTGATCACCGTGAAGGCCGGCTGGTACAGCACGGCGGCCTGCGCGGTGCCGGCGACCAGCCAGGCCGCAAAGAACGCGGGCAGGTTTGGTGCCGTCGCCACCATGACCAGGGCCAGTATTCCGACGAGGGACCCGCCGATCATCAGCGTGCGCGGGCCGGTCCTGTCGAGGACCCTGCCCACGAAGATCCCGGCTACTGCGGAGACCAGCAGGCCGGCCGAAAAGGCTCCGGTCACGAGGGCTTGGTCCCAGCCGGTGTCCTCGCTGATGGGGCGGACCGCCGCGATCAATGCGTAGTAGAGCACGCCCCACCCGGTCGTCTGGGTGATGCACAGCGCGGCGAGGCCGCCGCGCGGTGCACCCTCCGCGACCAGGGTCCGGGATAGCGCCGGGCTAGGCACGGTCTAGTTCCCGGTGAGCTCCGCATGCAGCTTCCGGACCCGGGCCTTGATGTCATCCCGGACCAGGCGCATGCGTTCCATGCCTTCGATGCCGCGCTCGGAGGGCTCGTCCGTAGCCCAGACCTCGAGCCGCTTGCCCTCGGGGGCTTCGACTTTTGCCTCGTTGCCCAGGACGATCACAACGTCGACCGCGTCCAACACATCGTCGGCAACGGGTTTGGGGTGTTCGCCGGTGATGTCGATGCCCAGTTCTGCCAGGGACTCCACAGCCTGGGGGTTCAGTGACTTCCCGGGTTTGGTTCCGGCGGAGTACACGGTGACGGTCCCGTCTGCGAGCTGGTTCATCAGTCCGGCGGCGAGCTGGGACTTCCCGCCGTTCTTGCTGCAGACAAACAGGACGCCGGGTGTTTTCGTGGTCTCGGTCATGCGTTGGATTCTTCCTTGTCTGAGCTGGGGTCGTGGAGCAGTGATGCGGCGAGTGCCTTGACCCGGTCGTGGATCTCGTCCCGGATGATCCGCACGGCCGCCACGGGCAGGCCGGCCGGGTCTGCCAGTTCCCAGTCCTCGTAGCGTTTGCCGGGGTAGATCGGGCAGGAGTCCCCGCACCCCATCGTGATCACCACGTCCGAGGCGCGCACAACGTCGTCGGTGAGGGGTTTGGGGTAGTCCCGGGTCAGGTCCAGGCCCATTTCGGACATTGCCGCGACGACGGCGGGGTCGAGTTCGGCGACGGGGAGGGAGCCAGCGGAACGGACGCGGATCCTGCCCTTGGCCTCGACATTCAGGAGTGCTGCGGCCATCTGGGAGCGGCCGGCGTTCTGCACGCAGACGAACAGCACCTCCGGGACGTCGCTGGTGACGGCGTCCTTGGATTTGGCCAGGGCGTTGAGCCGGTCGTTGGCGAAGTGCTCGGTGGTGGAGGGCAGGTACGTTTTGATCTTCGCGGTCCGGGCCAGGGCGGTGTAGGACTCGAAGACGTAGCGTTCGACCGTCTCTGCGGCAAAAATGCCGGCGAACCGGTCGGCCAGCCGCGTGCTGATCCGGTGCAGGAGTTCGGTGTTGTCCTGCAGGCCCAGGCCGTGTTCAGGGTGGTCAGTCATGTCAGCACTCCAATGTAGTTGGGTGACGAAGCCAGGTGAACGTGGTCAGTTTTCGCCGGAGCGGCCGTGGGCCAGCCCGGTGGGGAACCCGACGAGGACAGGTTCGGGTGCTCCGCAGCAGCCGCCGGAGCTTTCGGCCACAAACCCTGCGGGGACCGTCGCGGGGACGTCGCAGCTGGGGCCGATGTCCGAGGAGCAGACGCCGGTTTCGGGGAGTTCGAGCTGGACGGTGTCGGCCGCCTGCCGGTCCCCGGCCAGGGCGGCGGTGACGGAGCGGACCTGCTCGTAGCCGGTGGCGAGCAGGAAGGTCGGGGCCCGGCCGTAGGACTTCATGCCGACGATGTAGAAGTCCTGCTCGGGGTGGGCGAGCATCCTGGCACCGTGCGGTTCGACGGTGCCGCAGGAGTGGAATTCGGGGTCGATCAGCGGGCCGAGTTCACGCGGGGCCTCAACGCCGGGGTCCAGTTCCAGCCGGAGTTCCCGGAGGATGTCCAGGTCGGGGCGGAAACCGGTGGCCGGAACGACGACGTCGGCCTCGAGGGTGCGGCCGTCCGTGGAGGTCAGGGTGACGGCTCCGTCGGAAGCTGCGAGGGCCGCGATCCCGAAGCCGGTGTGGAGTTCCACGGCGCCGGACTCGACGAGGCTGCGGAGCCGGCTGCCGAGCTGGCCGCGGGCGGCGAGACCGTCGGCGTCGCCGCCGCCGTAGACCTTGGCAGCCGACGCGCCGCGGATGGCCCAGACGATCGTGGTCCCGGGCACCTGGGCTGCGAGCTCGGAGAGGTTAAGCAGGGTGTTGGCGGCCGAGTGGCCCGCGCCGACCACGACGGCGGTGCGGCCGGCGAACGCTTCACGGTCGCGACCCAGGACGTCCGGCAGCGGTGAGGAAATCCTCTTAGCCGCGGCGGCTTCGCCCACGGCGGGCAGCCCCAAGGTTCCGAGCGGGTTGCGGGTGGACCAGGTGCCGGAGGCGTCGATGACGGCGGCGGCCTGGTAGTCGCGGACTTCGCCGTCGGTGTGCTCGACCCGGACGACGAAGGGGGTGGTGTCGCGGTTCCGGCTGTGCGTCTTGTCCATCCCGAGACGGGTTACCGCGATGACGCGGGCGCCGGTGTGCAGGCGGGACGCGATCGCTGGCAGGGACGTGAGTGGGGTGAGGTAGCCGTCGATGAGGTCCCCTCCGGTGGGCAGCGCCGTCGGTTCAGGCGCTTCCCAGCCGGTCGCGGCGAGCAGGCGGACGGCGGCGGCGTCGGTGTTGTACTGCCACGGGGAGAACAGCCGGATGTGGCGCCACTGCTCGATGGACGCGGCCGGGGTCGGCCCGGCTTCGAGGATCAGCGGTTCGAGTCCGCGTTCGATCAGGTGGGCCGCGGCGGCCAGGCCCACGGGGCCGGCGCCGATCACGGCAACGGGAAGGTTCTTCGCTGAATCCATGGTTTCCTCTGTTTCATCCGTAGGTGTGGCGGTTCTTGCTGGGGGTGCCTGCCGGTCCCTTGTGGGCCCGGCAGGCGGGAGGGTGTTAGCAGCAGCCCTGCATGTCGTCAGGGCAGTCGTCGCAGCAACCGGAGTCACTGCAGCATCCTGTCTTCATTCACCTCACCCCCTCTCCGTTCGTGGTCAGGCGTGGGTGGGTTCTTCCACCAGTGCCGTGGCGATGCTGTCGGCGTCCTCTAACGCGGCGAGGTAGCGCTCGGCGTCGAGGGCGGCGGCGCAGCCGGTGCCGGCGGCTGTGATGGCCTGGCGGTAGCGGTGGTCCACTGCGTCCCCGCACGCGAAAACCCCGGTCAGGTTGGTGACGGTGGTGGGCGCGTCGACCTTGATGTAGCCCTCGTCATCGAGCTCCACCTGCCCGGTCACGAGTTCGGTGCGCGGCACGTGGCCGATCGCGACGAAGATCCCGGTGGCCGCCTGCTCACGGGTTTCGCCGGTGCGGGTGTCGGTCAGGGTGACGCCGGTGACCTTTCCGTTGCCGTGGATCTTGGTGATGGTGGAGTTCCAGGCGAAGCTGATTTTGGGGTTGTCCTTGGCGCGCTGGGCCATGATGCGGGAGGCCCGCAGTTCGCCCTTGCGAACCACCACGGTCACGGACTTGCCGAAGCGGGTCAGGAAGGTCGCTTCCTCCATGGCGGAGTCGCCGCCGCCGACGACGATGATGTCCTGGTCGCGGAAGAAGAAGCCGTCGCAGGTGGCGCACCAGGAGAGCCCGTGGCCGCTGAACTTCTTCTCCTCCGGCAGACCGAGTTCCTTGTAGGCGGAGCCCGTGGCGAGGATGACCGCTTTAGCCTCGAACGTCTCCCTGCTGGCGGTTGTCACTCGCTTGATGTGGCCGGCAAGGTCGACCTCGGTGACATCGTCAAAGATAATCTCCGCACCGAAGCGTTCGGCCTGCTGCTGGAGCCCGTCCATGAGTTCGGGGCCCTGGATACCGCCGGGGAAGCCTGGGAAGTTCTCGACCTCGGTGGTGTTCATCAGGGCGCCTCCCGCGGTGACGGCTCCGGCGATGACCAGCGGCTTGAGGCCGGCGCGGGCGGCGTAGATGGCCGCGGTGTAACCGGCGGGGCCGGACCCGATAATGACGAGTTGCTTAGGCATGGCTGCTTCTACTTTCCGGCGGGGGTCAGGGATACGATCAGATCCTCGATGCGGGTCTTGATCTCGTCGCGGATCGGGCGGACGGAATCTACGCCCTGGCCGGCGGGGTCTTCGAGTTCCCAGTCCTCGTAGCGCTTGCCGGGGAAGATCGGGCAGGTGTCGCCGCAGCCCATGGTGATCACGACGTCGGACTCCTTGACGGCTTCGGTGGTGAGGACCTTGGGGATCTCGGCGGACATGTCGATGCCAAGTTCCGCCATGGCCTCGACGGCTGCGGGGTTGACCTTATCGGCGGGCTGGGAGCCGGCGGAGCGGACCTCGATGGCGCCCTGGGACAGGGTGGTGAGGAAGGCTGCGGCCATCTGGGAGCGGCCGGCGTTGTGGACGCAGACGAACAGGACGGAGGGCTTCTTGGCGGTTTCGGTGCTCACGGGGTTTCTCCTGGTATCAGTTGGGTGTGGATCGGTTTTTGATGAGGTCGTGTCCCGCACCCGTTTACTGACTAGACATTGATGTTTGTCGATGCATGAAGTATCGAACAATAGATCGATACTTGTCAATATAGACGGGTTTTGGGTTAGGCGGCGTGCAGTCGGGGTGCGAGGTCGCTGATGCGGCGGGCGATGTCAGCGAAGGCGCACTCGAAGGCGTCCTCGGTGTTCAGCCGGAGCGGATCCGGGACGGACCAGTGGATCCCGCGGAGGTTGGGGATTTCCTCGTGGGCGTTATCGCACACGGTCACGACGAAGTCTTCATCGTCCGCCACTTCATCCAGTCGGCGCGGGGGAAGGTCTGCGAGAGCGACGCCGTGGCGGCGGGCGACGTCAATGGCGCCTGAGGCGATGCGGTCCGCGGGGTGCGTACCTGCCGAGGTCGAGGGGATTTCGCTGACCTGGTTCCAGAGTGCGACGGCCAGCTGGGACCGTGCGCTGTTCCGGGTGCAGACGAAGAGGACGCGGCGGGCCCCGTGTTCGCGGCCGGGCACCAGGCCCTCCAGAGCCCCGGCGGCGAGCCGGATGTAGCTGCGGCGCTTATCTGCCTCCGAGCGGTGGCGGATGGCCAAGCCCGCGCCTTCCAGCGTGCGCAGGTGGTGGGACAGTAGGTTTGACGGCATTCCGAGTTCAGCCTGCAGCTCCGTGGGGGAAAGGTCTCCCAGGGTCAGCAGGTCAACGATGCGCAGTCGCGCGGGGTCGGCGAGGGCCGCGTGCTTGGCGACCCGCGCCCGAAAGACTTCAACTGAGTCAGTATTCATTGGTTCAATTTTGACTGAGCAAATATCTTGAGTCAAGCTGTTGGCATGACTTCTCAACAACCGCCGCTGTGGCGCCGTGCCGTCGCCGAGCTGCTCGGCACCAGTTTGCTCGTGATGATCGTCGTCGGCTCCGGGATCGCTGCCCAGCAGCTTTCTCCCAATGACGTCGGCCTGCAGCTGCTCCAGAACAGCACCGCCACGGTGCTGGGCCTGACGGTCCTTATCCTCGTATTCGGTCCCGTCAGCGGCGCCCACTTCAACCCCGTTGTCTCGCTGGTGGACTTTGTGCTGGGCCGGCGCAGCGGTGCCGGCCTGCCTCTGCCGGAACTTGGCACGTACATCGTTGCGCAGACAGTGGGTGCGATCAGCGGCAGCGTTGTGGCGAACGCCATGTTTGACGTGGGCACCTCCATTTCGGGCAAGGACCGGGCAACCCCCGGGCATCTCCTCGGCGAGGTCGTCGCTACCGCAGGTCTCGTTCTGCTGATTTTCGCCCTGGCCGCCACCAACCGGGGCGTCCTCGCAGCTCCCGCGGTGGGCGCCTACATCGGCGCCGCATACTGGTTCACGTCCTCGACGTCGTTCGCGAACCCGGCCGTGACAGTCGGCCGCATCTTCAGCGACACCTTCGCCGGAATTGCACCGGCGTCAGTTCCCGGCTTCGTCGTAGCGCAGCTGGTCGGCGCGGCGGCAGGCGTGGGCATCCTCCTCGTCTTGTTTCCCTCCGCGGGCCGCGCCGCGGATGACATCGCCCTGGCGCACAGCTCCGAACCGGCCAACTCGTAGCATCCGCGTGAAGTTGGAGGAGTGACCATCTGCGCCCGCACCCGAACAAGGCCCGGTGCAGCTTTATATTGATGACTGTCAATATCGGGGCATAATGGGTATATGAACCCGCTGTCTATCCTCGAACCGGCCACGGATGAAACCTGCTGCGCCCCGGCGGGAACGCCTGCCCTGGGCGCTGAGGAGGCGAAGCAGAAGGCCCTGGTTTTTAAGGCGCTGGCTGATCCGAACCGGCTGCGGCTGCTCTCCATCGTCAAGGCCGAAGCCTCCGGTGAATCCTGTGTGTGCGACCTGACCGAGCCGCTGGATCTGGGCCAGCCTACCGTTTCTCATCACTTGAAGATCCTGGTTGATGCGGGCCTGCTGCATCGCGAGAAGCGCGGCACATGGGCCTACTACTCCCTGGTCCCGGGGGCGTTGGAGCAGACGGCCGGCCTGCTGGCGTCTCTGTGAATCAGGGTTCGGCGCCTGACGTCATTGTCCGGCCGTTGCGGGAATCCGATTGGCCCGAGGTCCGGCGGATCTACGTTGAGGGAATCGCGACGGGTCAGGCCACGTTCGAGGTTGAGGCACCGGATTGGCGCCGTTTCGACGAATCCCGCCTCCCCACCCACCGGATCGTGGCGGAGGCGCTCACCGGCGGGGTCCTCGGCTGGGCGGCGGTCTCCGCCGTTTCCGGGCGCCCGGCGTACTCCGGTGTCGTGGAACACTCCATCTACGTTTCCGAGGCAGCCCGCGGTGGGCGGATAGGGACACTCCTGCTCGAGGCGTTGGTCGACTCGACGGAAAGCGGGGGCATCTGGACGATCCAGGCGAGCGTTTTTCCGGAGAACGAGCCGAGCATGAGGCTGCACCTTGCCCACGGCTTCAGGGTGGTGGGACGGCGGGAGAAGATTGCCCGGATGGCCCACGGCCCTGCTGCCGGCCAATGGAAGGACACCGTGCTGATCGAACGGCGCACGCGGGTCCTTTAGTTCTTGTGCTGCCAGGGCGGCGGCGGCGAAAGTAGTCCGTGGGAGCTGACTACGCGACCGCAACCAAGGAGGACATCATGAATGCCGAGACCCCCGCCACCGAGGCCCGGTTGCGCGCGATGCTGGAGAACATCAGGACGGCAACTGCCAACACGCGCCAGGCGATGGACTCTCCGGGCGACGAGGACTGGGTGCAGGACGGCGAGTCGGATGCCGAGTACCTGCGATCGATCCAGCGCGACACGATCGCCAGGCTGGACGCTACCGCCCGGGACATCGAAGCCCTGCTGGCTCAGCGCCTGGGCGGCTAGCCGGGAGGGCAACGGCCCCGCCGCACACGGTGCAGCGGGGCCGCTGAGGCGGGTCAGGCGGGCTGGGTGCTGAGTGCGGTCAGGGCAGACAACTTCTCTTCACCGGTGGGTTCTTCGGGCAGGAGCGGAATGAGGGCCACCCTGTCCGCCAGGGTGTGCACCTTCGCGATCTGTTCGATTTCGCTCGCGGCGCGGGCCTGCAGAAACGGCGTCTGCGGGTGCGCGGCGGCGATCGAATTGTTGATGACCCAGGCCCACGGATGGATGCCGGCCCTCTTCAGGTCACCCTGCAGCTCTTCGGCTTCGAGCACGGGCGTCGTTTCGGCCAGCGTGACGAGAACGACCTTGGTCTGTGCCGGGTCCTGAAGCCGCATCAGCGGCGTCACGAATCCCATGGTGTCGCCGACCTGACGGGAGATCTCCCGGTGGTACGAACCGGTGGCGTCCAGGAGCAGCAGCGTATGGCCGGTCGGTGCCGTATCGATCACGACAAAGTGCCGGCGGGATTCCTGGACCACCTTGGAGAACTGCCGGAACACGGCCACCTCGTCGGTGCAGGGCGACAACAGGTCCTCGGCCAGGGCCGCGCGACCGTCATCGTCCAGGTTCCGGCCCTTGGTCTCCATCACGTGGCTTCGATATTCCTCGATGGCCGCTTCAGGATCGATACGGGAGACCGTCAGACCCGGGATCGAGCCGTGGAGTGTCTCGGTGAGGTGCGCTGCGGGATCGGTCGTGGTGAGGTGGACCGCATGCCCGCGTTTGGCCAGGGCAACCGCAATGGCGGCAGCGACGGTGGTCTTCCCGACGCCGCCCTTGCCCATGCACATCACCAGGCCGTGGCCGTCGGGCTCCACTTCGTTCACCAGGGCGGCCAGCGGGGCGTCTTCAACCTCGGCGGCCAGCGCGGCGTCATCAGTGATGTCGGCGCCGGAAGTGGCCGTGAACAGGGACTCGAGAGCCGGAATGCCGACCATATTGCCCGGCTTCAGATCCAAGATGTCGCGCGGAAGTGAGGCGACCGCCTCGGGAATGGCCGCGATGGCGGCGGCCTCCCGGGCCCGCAACGCCTGTGCCAGGTCCTCGTCGCCGGCGGCGGGCGGGAGGACGCCGTTGACGACGACGTAACCTCCACCGATCCCGATCTGGTTGAGTTCGAGATACGTCCGCTCAATTTCGCTCAGTGACGATGTCTGCGCGCGGCTGACCAGGACAAGCCGGGTCCTCGCCGGGTCGGTGAGGGCATCGACCGCCTTGGCGTAAACCTGCTTGTGCTTCTCCAGTCCGGACAACGGGCCCAGGCAGGACGGGTCTCCCTTGCCGGCGGCCAGGAAATCGGTCCACGAACCGGGCAGCTGAAGAAGCCGGATGGTGTGGCCCGTCGGCGCCGTGTCGAAGACGATGTGGTCATACTCCCCATAGGAACTGTCGTCGGCGAGCAGGTTGGTGAACTCATCGAAGGAGGCGATCTCCGTGGTGCATGAGCCCGAGAGACTCTCGGCGATGCCGACCAGCTCAGACTCGGGCAGGAGGCCCCGGACGGGCGCGATGATCCGCTCCCGGTACGCCTCGGCGGCCTGCTCCGGGTCAATTTCCAGGGCCGATAGGCCGGGCGCATCCTGGATGGGCGTGACGGTGTTCCCGATGGTCACGCCGAAGACCTGCCCGACATTGGATGCGGGGTCGGTACTGACCAGCAAGACCTTCTTACCGGACTTGGCGAGTGTGAGCGCTGTCGCGCACGCCACGGAGGTCTTGCCCACTCCGCCCTTGCCGGTGAAGAACAGGAAACGGGGGGCGTTCTCAAGAAACTTCACGCCGTGGCCTAGCCGCAGCTCGCTGAGCCGCCGCAGCAGCCGCCGGACTTTTCACTCAGGCCAAGTTCCGGGCGGGACTGCGGTTCAACGGCGGCTTCGCCCAGTCCGGCGAAAGTCAACAACTGTCCCCTGCTGGGGTAGGTTCCGGTGGCGACCGTCACGCCGTCGACGATAGTGAGCGGAAGGCCCTTGGATCCGACCAGGTGCATGAACCCGCGGACCGTTTCGTCCTCCGCGAAAGCAGAAGGTTCGCTGGCCAGGTTGTGGCGGGCAATGTCTGCACCGAGGCCCTGGAGGTGTCGCACATCCGCGGTCACATCCACCAGGGACTGGTCCACGTCAGGCCCGCAGACCCCGGTGTCACAGCAGAGAGCGGATTCGTAGATTCGGATAGCAGGCATGTTGTTCTCCTCGGCTTTCGGGGTGGTTCGATGCGATACCGAAACACGGAGCCCCACTCATTCAGGCGCTCATCCGACACGGACACCACCAGCGAGATTGCGACTCTCTTCTCAGTATATCGACAATCATCGATACACAAAAGAGTGGAGGAGGTGACGTTGACGACGATCGACAGTTTTCGAGGAAGGGTCGAGTCGCTACGGGGCGACACACCGTGCCATACACATCGTTGTAAGCGAGCTGATAGACGCCTCCGATGCCCGGCGTCAGACTGATTTCATAGACGACGCGGAAAAGCAGGACACCATCGAGGCCATCACAGCCCGGATAATCGCCCGGCACCCCGACGCACCCCGTACCCTGGTCGCCAGAGTCGCGACGGAAGAGTATGACCAGCTGGCTTCCGGCCGGATCCGGACCTGTATCCCGACTCTGCTCGAACGCGGGGCCGGGAACAGAATCAACCGGGAGTCCACTGCCCGGCCCGTAGAAGGACCCTGAAGTCAGTTTCAGCGGTCCAGGGGCGTCTCCGCGCCGTGGGGGTCGAAAATTGGGAGTGGCCGGCTTGCCCGCTGTAGCTCGACGGCGGCGACAGCTGCATGATGTTAACGTCTGCTGCGGTGAACGCCGTGACTTCTTGGCGCCGTAGTTGAGCCCGTTTTCAGCGGTGTGGAGGGGATCACGCGGGACTGGTGAATATTCCACGCTGGCTGAGCGACCTCCTCGGAGAGGCGTATGCGATTCCAGGGTCTGGGCTGTCGTGGGCTGTCTACAAACGTGCGGCATGATGAGGATCATGACCATTGCAAAGTCGGTGCCGCTGTTCATCCTGGCCGCTGTCGCTGAGATAGGCGGCGCTTGGATGGTGTGGCAGGCCGTGCCTGGTGCTGCAGGCCACCATCATGGCTGACCGCTGGGGAACCCAGAATCTTGGCACTTTGCAGGGACTGTTCGCGGCACCCCTCACAGCTGTCACGGCCGTCGCCCCGGCGGCGGGACCCGTGCTGGCTGCCTGGCTCGGGACATACACGAGCATGGCGTACGCCATGACCGCTGCAGCCGCCACGGCCGCCATCCTCGCCGCTGCCGGAGGCATTCGGAGGCTCAGGCCCTCCAGAACCAGCTGAGAGACCCGCTGCCCGTGAGGCTGATCGACGCGGGACATAATGAGGGCACGACTGAAGGCGTGAGACTGCGAAGGGCACATTGTGGAGCCGACGATGGACGAAATCCTGGCCGGGTACAGCCGCGCCCGCCGCCACCTCGACGCCCTGCTGCAGGACGCGGCGCCCAAGGACCTCGGCCGCAAAAGTACGGGCACCCGCTGGACCAACGAGGAACTGCTCTTCCACATGGTCTTCGGCTACATGGTGGTCCGTGCCCTGCTTCCGCTGGTCCACGTCGTCAGCCGGCTCCCCCGCCCGGCGGGCCGGGCATTCGCTGCTGTCCTCAACGCGGGCACCGGTCCTTTTGATGTGGTGAACTACTGGGGCTCCCGGGCCGCCGCCCTCGTCTACAACAGGCGCAGGATGAGCCGGAAACTGGATAAAACCATCGCCGCGCTCTCCCGCCGGCTCGACCATGAGAACCCGCAGTCCCTCGCCAGGTCGATGCCGTTCCCCGACAGGTGGGACCCGTTCTTCACGCCGCTGATGACGCTCAACGATGTTTACGCCTACCCCACGCTTCATTTCGACTTCCACGCCAAGCAGTTGAGCCTTCGGCATCCGGACGCGCCGGAATCGTCCTGATGGCCACTAACGGTATCCCGTTGATTCGATCGTCTTGAGTGGAGCGGGGTTATATGTAAGTATCTGCGTATGAATGCAGATAATAAGGCTTGCGCGCTCACCGCGGACAGCCAGTACGTCGAGCTGGCCGTGGAGGTGTTTGCCATGCTGGCCGACGCCACCCGGGTCAGGCTCATCCTGGCTCTGCGCCACGGTGAACTGCCCGTCAACGTGCTGGCCGAAAAGGCCGGGAAATCGGCGGCTGCGGTCTCCCAGCATCTGGCCAAGATGCGGCTGGCGCGCATGGTAGCCACCCGCCAGGAAGGCACCAAGGTCTACTACCGCCTGCAGGACGGGCACGCCTGGCAGCTCGTGGCCGACGCCATCCACCAGGCCGAACACACCCTCGGCACGGCCCCGCATCACAGCACAGCCCCGCACAGCCCCACAAGGGAGGCCGGCGCATGAACCGGCCCCCGCACCCCGGCCACGATGTCCACCCGCACGCGCACGGACATGCCCACGACGACGGCCATCACCACGACCACGCCCCGCACGGCCATGTCCACGCGACCGGTTTCAGGGGGTGGCTGCAGGAGCTCTTCGTGCCCCACTCCCATGACTCGGCCGACTCGATCGACTCCGTCCTGGAGACAAGTTCCCAGGGCATTCGCGCCGTCAAGGTCTCCCTGCTCGGACTGGGGGCCACGTCGCTGTTCCAGCTGGTCATCGTCCTCATCAGTGGCTCCGTGGCGTTGCTGGCGGACACGGTCCACAATTTTTCCGATGCCCTGACCGCCGTTCCGCTGTGGATCGCCTTTCTGCTCGGACGCCGCCGCGCGACCCGGACGTACACCTACGGTTTCGGCCGCGCCGAGGACCTCGCAGGGCTGTTCATTGTGGCGATGATCGCGCTCTCCGCCGTGGTGGCCGCCGTCGAATCCATCCGGCGCTTCTTCGAACCCCAACCCGTCCAGAACCTGGGCTGGGTGCTCGCCGCCGGCCTCGTGGGCTTTGCCGGCAACGAACTGGTCGCGATCTACAGGATCCGCGTGGGACGGCGGATCGGGTCCGCCGCGCTCGTCGCCGATGGCATTCATGCCCGCACCGACGGCTTCACCTCGCTGGCCGTCGTCGCCGGAGTCATCGGCATATGGCTCGGATTTCCGCTTGCAGATCCGATCGTGGGCCTGCTCATCTCCGCAGCCATCGCCGTGCTCCTCTGGGGAACCATTCGCGACATCGGGCGCAGGCTCATGGACGGCGTGGACCCGAACCTTACGGAACGCCTGGCGGCGGTTGTCACTGCCCACGCCCCCGCGGGCGCAACATCCCGGCTGCGCTGGTCCGGCCACCGGCTTCACGTCGAGGTCTCCATCCCCCTGACCACGATCACCGACCTGGGCGAACTTGCCACAATCCACGACGAAATCGAGCACGCCACCCGCCACGCACTCCCGAACTTGGGATCCGTGACAACGGTCCCCACGTTCGGCCAGGCCGCGACGGCCGGACCACCGCCTCCCCCGAGCCACGGATAACGGCGGCCTCGGAGGCCCTGATCCGCACCGGCCTCCACCGCCTCGAGCCTCGCGTCCGGTCCTGCACCCCCGCCGCTCCGAATCACCTTCAAAGACCACGAACAGAAGGTGACCATGGGTGTTCAGCAGGAAACCGCAAGTACGGGGGCTGCCACGCTGCGGCGGCGCACCCTTGCCACCGAGCTGGGCCCCTGCACGGTGCATGTCCAGGAAGGCACCGGGGGCCCGCACGCCGTATCCGGGACGGCGGATGTCTACCTCCACGGCGCCGCGGGCTCCTGGACGTCCTTCCGGGAGCTTCTTCACCCGGCAGTGGCACATGACCGGGTGCTGATAGACCTGCCGGGCTGGGGCGAGTCCACGCAGGACGCCCGGATGGCGAATTTGAGCATCGAAGCCATGGCACGCGCCGTCACCGGTACTTTGACCTCGCTCGGCTACCGGCGGTGGAACCTGGTGGGCCACTCCATGGGAGGCTTCCTGGCATTGCACATCGCCGCGGCGTGGCCCGGGCGGACCGCCAGCGTGACCGCGATTTCGGCGACCACGTTCGGCGTGTCCGAAGCGGCCGGCAAGCCACTGCGCAGCCTGTTCCGGTTCCCGATGTTTCTGGGCATGCTGCTGGCCATGCGCGCCGCGGCAGCCCTCGGCCCGGCAGGGCCCGCACTGGTCCGTGCAATCGGGTCCACCGCCGTGATGCGGCCGCTGTTGTCCCCGTTTTTCGCAGAACCCGCATCCATCTCCGCGGGGGTGCTTCGAGGGCTTGGCGAGGACGCCCGGCCGGCCGGTTTCTCCGCGGCAGCCCGGGCCGCGGCGCACTACGATTTTGGCCAGTGGCGGGGCATTTTGTGTCCAGTGCTCGCGACTCGCGGGGACAGCGATGTGTTCACTCCACCCTCTGACCTGCTCCGGCTGGCCGCGATAATCCCACGCGTCCAGATGGTGACACTCCCGCATTGCGGCCACTTCGCGAACATCGAACGGCCCGAGCATGTGCAACGGCTGCTCGATGACCTGCTGTATCCGTGACCTGTACGGCAGCGGCTGGCAGCGGCTGGCAGCGTCCGGGCGTCAACGGACGCCGGGGTGAATCGACTCTTGACCGCC
Organism: Arthrobacter sp. 01T425; assembly: GCF_056398725.1. Taxonomy (NCBI): domain Bacteria; kingdom Bacillati; phylum Actinomycetota; class Actinomycetes; order Micrococcales; family Micrococcaceae; genus Arthrobacter; species Arthrobacter sp. 01T425. The sequence continues at coordinate 47,513 of NZ_JBFTPY010000024.1, forward strand.
GATACTCACCGATATATCGTTAATTATCGCCGAACAATCGGCGACCATTATTGATTTCAACTGATTGGGAAGGTCGATGCCGCTATGAAAGGCATGCATGACGAAAAATTCACGGACGGCGGACCCGCCCAGGCACGCTTCGGGCGCGGCAGGAGCCGCCGCGGCCCCCACGGACACGGTGGTTTCGGACCGGGCCGCGGGTTTGGACCGGGCTTCGGACCGGGTTTTGGCCCGGGTTTTGGCCCCGGCGGGTCGCGGCGGGCCAGCAGGGGCGATGTTCGTTCGGCGATTCTGTCCCTCTTGGCCGAATCACCGTCCAACGGCTACGGGCTGATCAAGACCATTGCGGAAAAAACCTCGGGCGCCTGGCGTCCGAGCCCGGGGTCCGTCTACCCGACGCTCCAGCAGCTCGTCGATGAAGAGCTCATTGCGCCCGTAGGCGATGGCCGGCGCACCGAGTTCACCCTCACCGATGCGGGCAAGGCCTACGTGGCCGATCACGCCGAGGAGCTGGGGAACGCCTGGAACACCGACCCGGAGGGATCCGGGCCGGCGTTTCACCAAAGCGTCGGAAAACTCATGGGAGTCATCCACCAATTCCGCTTCTCGGCAACCGAGGAACAACGCAGTGCCGCAATGACGGTAATCGATGACACCCGCCGCGCGCTCTACCGCATTCTTGCCGACTAACACCGCCGCTTCTGCCGGCGCACTGCCACCGCTGCCAATGGTCCGTGCCCGAATAACTCCGGATCTCGGCATTTGTACTCTGGAACCGTGATCGCCTGACCTGGATTGCTGTCCCGACGCCGGGAATGGCCCGGACCAACCCAAACGGCCCCCGCTTTCCACGGTTCCGTCCCTACAATTAAGTGTGGCCTCCATGGCATTCACGTCGCGGGGGCGACACAAATAAGGAGGTTCATCATGGGCCTGAGTGACAAGATCCACAATGCCGCCGAGAAACTCCACGGCAAAGGCAAAGAGGCGGCCGGCAAAGCCACCGGCGACGACAAGATGAAGGCCGAGGGCAAGAGCCATCAGGTCAAAGCAGACCTGAAGCAGGCCGGCGAAAAGGTCAAGGACGCTTTCAAGAAACACTGAAAACAGGCCGCCGGAGGGCGGAGGTGCGGTCCGGATCGCGCCTTCGCCCCGGCATTCGCCCACACACCCCAGGGACTTCCCTAGCGACGCAGGTCGAATGCCTCAAGGAGCCGGCTGACCGAACCGCCGAGGTTCCATTCTTTGGCGAGACGCTCAAGCTCGGCCCGCGAACCGCCGGAGACAGGGTGCAACTGCGCGCCTGCCTCCTCAAGCGTCGGCAGTTCCAGGTCTCGCACGATCTTCACGACGGTGGGCGCGACCGTGAGGTAGTCCGCCGCCGCGGCGAGTTTGGACCGCACTGCGGTGGACAGCCCACTCGCTGCGTCCGCGGCAGCCGCGAGCAGCCCGTCGAGCGTGCCGTACTCGCCGAGCAGCGACGCGGCCGTCTTCTCCCCGATGCCGGCGACGCCTGGCAGCCCGTCGGAGGTGTCGCCGCGCAGGGTCGCGTAGTCGGCATACTGCACGGGCAGCACACGGTACTTGCCGACGACGTCGGCGTCGGTCAGGACTTCGAGGTTCTTCATGCCGCGCGCGGTGTAGACCACCCGCACCTGACGGGCGTCGTCGACGATCTGGAAGAGGTCGCGGTCGCCCGTCACCACGTCGACCGGAAGCTCGGCGTGGCTGGCGTAGGTGCCGATGACGTCGTCGGCCTCGTGGTCGGCAGCCCCGACGACGGCGATGCCGGCGAGCTCGAGCACGCGGCGGATCATCGGAATCTGCGCCTCGAGCGCGTCCGGCACCACCTCCACATCGGGGGCGCCTGCCACCTCCTCGGCGACCCGATGCGCCTTGTAGCTCGGGATGAGGTCTACCCGCCACTGCGGGCGCCAATCGTCGTCCCAGCACGCGACGAGATGCGTCGCACCGTAGTCGGTGGTGAGCCGTGCGATCATGTCGAGCAGCCCGCGAACAGCGTTTACCGGGGTGCCGTCGGCGCGGCGGATCGTGTCGGGCACGCCGTAGAACGCGCGAAAGTACAGCGACGCGGTGTCGAGGAGCATCAGGCGGTCGGTCATGACTGATCCTGACACGGATGCGCCCGCTGGCGGTGGAACGTCACGGTCCATCTTCGGAGGGCACAAAGTAATGCTGGCGTCGCTGAGGTCCCCCAGGCACTGGGCATGAACGAACACGGCCGCGAGGTCCTCAGCTTCATCGACGGCGATGCAGCACTCGACGCGTCCAGGATCAGGGTCGCAGCCGCAAGCGGCGAAGCTTCTTCCCTGCCTTGCGGGCTTTGTTCTCCGTCTTCCGGGCAATGCGTTCTTCCATCTCCAGCAAACCCTCGAAGCCGAGGTCGGTATCGGCGGGCCGGTCCGGGGTGGCCGCGAGTCCGCGCAGGAGGGCGGTCGCCATGACACTGTCCTGATGGTCGCCGAGCACTGTCTGGAGCCGTCCGGCCGCTTTGGTGAGTTTGGCGGCGCGCTTGCCGTGGATCTCCAAGACCGACTCACCCGCGTGGCGGAGGCGCTTGGCGTCTTTTCGGACCTCATGCAGCGCTGTGTCGCGCGCGGCCGTGTCGGCCGAGCCTTTGACGGCCTTCCGGGCACGCTCCACCCGCTTTGCGGCCTTGTTGACCAGCTTGGCCGTCACCTTGCGCGCGGGCCGGAAGGCGCGTGGCTTGGCAGGCGGGTGGTCCCGGAAGTCCTCCAGGGAGCCCAGGAGACGGAAGTAGCGGCCGGTCCGGAGGGTCTCCAGGACGTTTCTGTAGCCTGCGTCGTGGGCTGCGACCAGCTCCTGATCGATCATCTGGGCCAAGAGGCCGGACCTCTGTTCTTCCGGGAGCTCCAGGATGTGCTGGCGAAGCCGCTCCAGCATGACTTCGGCATCGCGGGCCGGACCCAGGACCTGGCCCAGCCACTTCAGTTCAGCCTGGAGTTCCCGCACCGCTGAGCGTTTGAAGAGTTTGCGGTAGGTGGCCAGGGCGGAGCGCGCCCGGCGGGTCGCGGAGCGCATCTTGTGGACGGAATCCGGTGTGCCCGTCCGCACACCCGGATCATTGGCGATGAAGTCGCCAATCCGCGCGTCTAAATAGGCGGTCACGACGTCGACCGCCGGTCCCTTCTTCCGGGGCTTTGGAGTCCGGGGACTGAACTCGGCCGGCCAGGCATCGCCCAGGGCACGGGCGATCTTGGAAGGATAAGCGGAGTGGCCGGCTCCGGTAGCCGTCAGAGTTGCGGCGGCAGCCTCAAAGAGCCCCGCTGTGCCGTGGACGAGTTCGAGCTCCCATTCACGCCAGTCGACGGCCGGCCCCGGCGGCCGCAGGGCCTCGGCATGAACGTGGTCGTCGGCGAAGTCGGCCAAATGCTCACCGCCCGGCCCGTAAAGCCGGTAGGTGGTGCGCCGCGTACTCAGCCGGGCGACGGGCACGAGTTCGTCGCCCCGCATGAGGACCTGCAGATGGTCGGACAGTTCTTCCGGAACGGTCTCCGGCTGCCCCAGCGGCGCATGGATCTCCTCCCGCTGGTCCGCCCCGGCGGGAAGCTTGAGGTGCCAGCCCTCGTCCGCCCCGCCCGTGCGGCGCCGCAGGGTGATGCGCCGTGCCGCGAGGACCAGGGCCGGAGTATCGAAGTACGCAGCCTCAAGCTGATCCGTCACAGGCTCCGCGACGTGGTCCACACTCTCGATTTCCTGCAGATCCGGCAGCGCCGCAGAGGTCCCGGCGTCGTACTTTTGTTCCGTTTCAAGTTTTCCCGTGGTGTCCATGGCGGTCAGGACTCCCCGCGGGACGCGCGTTCCCGCGGCAGCGAACTGATGGGCCTGTTGATGACCGCCATGGCGGGCCTCCCCTATCGGCACCGCTGGAACATGGACATGATCTCCGGCGGGCGTGTCCGGCCGGTGCCTTGGCCCGGTGCGCCTAGCCCGATTCTAGGCTCTGCGCGAATCGGTCACCAGACCGCCTATGGCGGGCCGGCCGTTGACAACGTCCGTCGCGGCTTCACCTAGGGCCAGAGGCTCGCAACACCAGCGAGACCGGGGACCTCGACGGGGGTGCTCGTGCCGGCAGTGGTGCCGTTGCCGAGCTGCCCATGGGGGCTTGCACCCCAGGCCCGGACGGATTTGTCGCTCATCAAAGCGAATATTGCGCGTCCGTTGACCGTGATGGATGTGACGCCCGTAAGTCCTTTGACCTGGACGGGGGCACCGGTGTAGCTGGTGGTGCCGTCACCGAGCTCGCCGAGCCTATTGTTGCCCCAGGCGCGGACGGTGCCGTCGCGCAGCAGCGCGTAGGCGGCGGACTCGCCTGCCGCGATGGAGGCGGCCCCAATAATGCCCTTGACCGGGATAGGCGTGCCGGCGTCGTCGTTGGTGCCGTTGCCGAGCTGGCCGTACCCGCCGCTGCCCCAGACGCGGACCGTTCCGTCCTTCAGCAGTGCGTAGGCGGTGCCTTTGCCCGTCGCGATGGAGGCCACGCCGGCGAGGCCGGCGACCTGGACCGGCACTGTGCTGTCGGTCATCGTGCCGGTGCCGAGCTCACCGGAAGTGCCGCTCCCCCAGGCGCGGACGGTACCGTCGCGCAGCACCGCATAGACCACCACATACTCTGACAGGCTGACCTTCAACGACGTCACCCCGCTGAGACCCTTGGCCTGGACGGGGATGCTGCGGCGCTCCGTCGTGCCGTCGCCGAGCTGGCCGAATTGATTGCCGCCCCACGCGCGGACGGTTCCGTCCAACAGCCGCGCGTAGGCGGTGCCGTTGCTCGCCGTGATGGAGCTGACGCCGGCCAGGCCCTGGACCGGGACGGGCGTGCTGCTGTCGGTCGTTGTGCCGTTGCCGAGCTGGCCCCTGGAGTTCTCTCCCCACGCCAGGACGGTCCCGTCCGCCAGCAGCGCATAGGCAGTGCCGCCGTCCGCCATGACCGACACGGCTCCGGTGATGCCCCGGACCCGGACCGGAACGCTCGAGTCGTAGATGGCCATGCCGCTGCCGAGCTGGCCGTACGAGTTGCTGCCCCACGCCCAGACTGTGCCGTCAGCCAGCAGTGCATATTTGGTAGCGGCGCCCTGTGCGGCCATGGCCACACCCGACAACCCCGAAATGCCCACAGGCAAGCTGCTAAACGGCGCTGTGCCACTGACGCCGAGCTGCCGGTCGTAGTTGTCGCCCCAGGCACGGACAGTCCCGTCCGCGAGCAGAGTGAAGACCGAGAACGCAGTGGCGGTGATGGAGGTGGCGCCGGAGATCGTCTTGACCGGGCCGGGGATGTTGCGGTCGGCGTGGGTGCCGTTGCCGAGCTGGCCGACTCGGTTACCGCCCCAGGCGCGGATTGTCCCGTCGTTTAGCAGCGCGTATGCGGTGCCGATGGCGGCAGTGACGGCGCTAACGCCGGTGAGCCCGTCGACCTGGACTGGCACGTTGCTGTCGCCGGTGGTGCCGTTGCCGAGCTGGCCGTACCAGTTGCCGCCCCAGGCACGGACCGTCCCGTCCAACAGCCGCGCGTAGGCAGTACCTCCTCCGGCCGTGATGGAAGCGACCGCGTTGAGTCCTTTGACTTGGACGGGAACGTTGCTGTTGCCGGTGGTGCCGTTGCCGAGCTGGCCGCTCGAGCCATAGCCCCAGGCACGGACGGTCCCGTCTTTCAGCAGCGCGTAGGTGACTCCACCGTCAGCCGTGAGCGTCGTGACCCCGGTGAGGCCCTGGACCTGGACCGGAGTGCGGCCGTCGTCTGCGCCGCCGCCGTTGCCGAGCTGGCCCCCGTTGTCGAACCCCCAGGCGCGAACGGTTCCGTCGTTCAGCAGCGCGTAGGCCGTGGACGACCCGACAGCGATGGACCTTACACCGGTGAGCCCTTTGACCTGGACGGGCACGTAGCTGTTGGCGGTGGTGCCGTTGCCGAGCTGGCCGCCCCAGTTGTAGCCCCAGGACCGGACGGTCCCGTCCTTTAGCAGCGCGTAGGCGGCGCCGGAGCCTGCGGTGAGGGCGGTAACGCCGGTGAGGCCCTTGACCTGGACGGGACTGCTGCTCGCGTAGACCGAGCCGTTGCCGAGCTCGCCACTCGTGTTGGAACCCCAGGATCGAACGGTCCCGTCCTTCAGAAGCGCATAGGCCGTGGACCAGTCGGCGGCGATGGACGTTACGCCGGTGAGGCCGCTGACCTGGACAGGCGTTGTGCTGCTGCTGGTGGTGCCGTTGCCGAGCTGGCCGTACTCGTTCGAGCCCCACGCACGCAGGGTCCCGTCGGACAGCAGCGCGTAACTCGTACCCCCGGCCCCTGCAAGGACTTTGACTCCCCTCAGCCCGCTCACGGCAGCCGGGGTGGAACGGTAGGGCGTCGTGCCGTTGCCGAGCTGGCTGAAGCGGTTGTCGCCCCAGGTGAGAGCCGAGTTTCTGGATGCCCCGGGCAGGTAATAGCCGGAGACGTCGGCAATGAGATGCGTGGTGCCGTARGAGCGGTTGAACAAGGTGACCTTGCCGTCGGCGCCGACCGGTACGGTGACGGAGTTCGCGACTGTCTGGCCGGCGAGGAAGTTCACGTTGGACGAACCGGGCCGCTGTGTCCCGGAGGCGTAGGCGGTGATAAACCCGATCAACCGTGG
>NZ_JBFTPY010000025.1:0-65557 GCF_056398725.1 Arthrobacter sp. 01T425
GTTTCATCGCCGTGGATCTCTGCGTAGGCGACCCGGGAGTGGTCGTCGATGACGGTGTGGACATAGGCGGTCCCGATCAGTGGCCCGCGGTGTCTGCTGCGCGCCTTGTCCGGGGTTCCTGCCCGGTTCCGGTCTCCTTGCTGCCGCCCGACGTAGCGCCAGCCGCCGCCGTCGGGGATGTTCCCGAGCTTCTTCACGTCGACGTGGATCATCGCTCCAGGAGTCTCATGTTCATAGCGGCGGATGACCTCCCCGGTGCGCTTGTCCACGTGGTGCAGCCGGTTCAGCCGGCACCGGACCAGAACCGCGTGCACGGTCGAGGCCGGCATGGCCAGCTTCGCGCCGATCGCGACCGGCCCCAGCCGTCGCTTCCAGCGCAGGTGCACTACCTTGCGCACCAGCTGCTGCGGTGTCCGGTTCGCCACCCGGTGCGGGCGCGAGGACCTGTCGGCCATGCCGTCCTGACCCATCGCGGCGTAGCGGGTCGCCCACCGTTTGGCCGTGGGCCAGGCGCAGTTGAACTGTTCGGCAGCCCGGGACACCGGCCAGCCGTGGTCTACGACCAGACGCGCGACGCGCAAACGTTGGCGTGGAGTCAAAGCGGCATTAGCGTGGGACATTGAGGACCTCCTGGTCGCTGCAGCGGTTGTCTAAGCAACTCCACCGTGCAACCGGAGGTCCTCACCTTTAGGTCAACGACTCCAGCGAGTCATCACATTCACCGAACCAACGTCCCTGGGCAGTACACCTAGTGGGCGGCGGCCACGGCGCCCTCCCGGGCAACCGCCTTCGGGTCCGTGAGTTTCTTGTTCGGCAGGGCGAACGTGATCAGGAAGGCGATGCCGGTGAGCACGGCGGCCGTGAGCATGACCGCGTCGATCGACTGCGCGAAGCCCTCGACGATGGGACGGGTGAGCGTCGAGTTGGCCGTGTGCAGCCAGCTGGTGTCGTTGAGCGAGTCGTTGCTGGCGCCGTTCTTGAAGAAGTCGTAGAGCTGGGCGTTGGCCGGGTCGGCGGCCACGGCCGGATCCTTGAGCACCTTGAGGTAGTCAGCATTCTGCGCGGCGTCCTTCATGCCCGTGGCGATCTTGTCCGCCGCGAGGCTGAAAAGCATCGAGATGAACACTGCCGTGCCAACCGCGCCGCCCATGGAACGGAAGAACGCGGCGGAGGAAGTGCCCACGCCCATGTCCTTCGAGGGCACGGAGACCTGCATGGCCAGCGTCAGGGGCTGCATGCAGAAGCCCAGTCCCAGGCCGAAGAACACGGCGATGGCGCCGGGGACCCACAGCGGGGTGTCCACGCCGAGGGAGAGGCCCATGACGACGGCGGCCGCCGTCAGCGTTGCGGTGCCAAGGATCGGGAAGATCCGGTAGGTGCCCGAGGCCGAGATGGTCCGGCCCGCTGTGATGGAGCCGGTGAGGATGCCCACGGTGAAAGTGATCATCATGAGGCCGGCCTCGGTGGGGGTCAGGCCCTTGACCAGCTGCAGGTACATGGGCAGCATCGCGATGGCGCCGAACATGCCGATGCCGATGATGAAGTTCAGCAGCGAGGACAGGCCGAAGGTGATGTTCTGGAACAGCCGGAGCGGGATCAGCGCGTAGTCGGCGGCGTGCCGTTCGGCCAGCAGGAACGCGATGATGCCCACGACGCCGAGTGCGTAGCAGAGGTAGGAGTTCGCGGAGCTCCAGCCCCAGGTGCGGCCCTGTTCGGCCACGAGGAGGAGCGGCACAATGGCCAGCGTGATGGCCGCGGCGCCCCAGTAGTCGATCTTCTGCTTCACGTGCTTGGCGGGGAGGTGCAGGTACATGAACACCACCGTGAGGGCCGCGAGACCGATCGGGATGTTGATCAGGAACACCCAGCGCCAGCCGTCGATCCCGAGGACGGTTTCGGTGCCCGCGAAGGCGCCGCCGATCACCGGGCCCAGGACGGAGGAGATGCCGAAGACCGACATGAAGTAGCCCTGGTACTTGGCCCGGTCCTTGAGCGGCACGATGTCGCCGATGATGGTCAGGGCGAGGGCCAGGAGGCCGCCGGCGCCCATGCCCTGGATGCCGCGGGCAATGGCGAGCTCGGTCATTGAGTGGACCGAGCCGGCGTAGAGCGAACCGGCGAGGAAGATCACGATGGCGATGAGATACAGCGGGCGGCGCCCGAAGATGTCACTGAGCTTGCCGTAGAGCGGCGTGCTCACCGTGGAGGTGATGAGGTAGGCGGTGGTGGCCCAGGCCTGCAGGGAGAGGCCGTCGAGGTCGTTGGCGATCGTGTAGATCGAGGTGGACACGATCGTCTGGTCCAGCGAAGACAGGAACATGCCGAGCATGAGTCCCACCATGACGGTGATGGTCTGACGGTGGGTCAGGACCTCTCCCGCGGCGCGCACGGAGGTGGTTTTGGACATGACTGCTCCAAGGTGAAGTGGGGGATTAAGCGGATAGTTGCTTTCAGTAACTATGTTACTGGCTGAATTGTTCCCGCCACTACCTCGGGGAGAAGAAAGTCCTTAGCGTTCGACCAGGATCCCGTCCGGATCGCACCAGATCATCACGCCGGGGCGGATGGCCACGCCGTCGATTTCCAGGGGCACGTCGATTGCCCCGGCGCCGTCCTTGGCGCTCTTGCGCGGGTTGCTGCCCAGTGCCTTGACCCCGAGCGGCAGCCCCGCGATGGCGAGCCGGTCCCGGATGGCACCGTTGATAACGACGCCGGCCCAGCCGTTCGCGACGGCGCTCGCCGCGATCATGTCCCCCATCAGTGCGGTGCGAAGGGAACCGGCGCCGTCGACCACCAGGACGGAGCCGTGGCCGGGAGCGGCCAGCACGGACTTGACCAGCGCATTGTCCTCAAAGCAGCGGATAGTCCGGACCGGCCCGCTGAAATGCGTGTGCCCGCCCAGGGACTGGAACTGCACCGACACGGATTCCAGCTCCCCGCCGCGCTCGTCGTAAAGGTCTGCGGTATTCAGGGCGGAAGCGTTCACAGTGACTCCTTGAGTGTTAACCGGATGGCGTGGCAGAGCGGGTTGGCAGCGTGTTTCATGACCGAGACTCGCACATTGCGCCCAGATCTGCCGAGTCCCGGTAGTCTGGCTGCGCACTGATACATATGCCTGATCATCAGTTCCAGGGGGAGCCATGAGCATGTCCGATACCACCGCGCCGGCGCTCGCCGAACCCGAACGCCGCGTCCGGCCTGTCTGGACGGCAGGGGTGGTGCTGGTCAACGTCGGCATCAACGCGGCATTCTTCGGCCCGCTCCAGGTGCTCCTCGGCCAACAGGCGGCAGCCTTCAGCGAACCGGACAAGGAAGCCATCCTCGCCCTCGTGACGGGTGCGGGTGCGGCCGTGTCCCTGGTGGCCAACCCCCTCTTCGGCGCCTTCAGCGACCGGACCACCGCGCGCCGGGGGCGGCGGGTGCCGTGGGTGCTCTTTGGTGCCGTCCTGGGTGCCGCGGCCCTGATCGCGCTGGCCGGCGCCCCGGGCGTTGCCGCAATGACGCTGCTCTGGTGCCTCGTCCAGGCCGGCTGCAACGGCGCCTATGCGGCCATCACGGCGGCCATCCCGGACCGCGTGCCGGTACCCCAGCGCGGCACCGTCGGCGGCCTTGCCGCCATGGGCCAGACAGCGGGAATCCTGGCAGGGGCGGTGATCGCCGCCGCCGTCGCCGGAAACTTCGCCGCGGGGTATGTTGTCTGCGCGGTGGCGCTGCTCGCCGGCGTCGTGCTCTATTACTTCAAGAACGACGACGTTCCGCTGCCTGCGCAGGCCCGTCCGCCGTTCAGTCTGGGCGGCTTTGTGCGGGGTTTTTGGATTTCCCCGGCCCGCCATCCGGATTTTGCCTGGGCCTGGCTGACACGGCTCCTGGTGAACATCGGCAACCATATGATCACCCTCTACCTGCTGTTTTTCCTCAACGACGCCGTCCGCGTCCGCGAAACCCAGGGTATCGAGCCCGAGTTTGGCGTCCTGATCCTCACAGGCCTGTATGCCGTCATGGTGATCATCACCAGCGTGGTCGGCGGCCGGCTGAGCGACCGCCTGGGCCGCCGGAAGCCGCTGGTCATCATCTCTTCCGCCGTGATCGCCGCAGCCTCCCTCATTCTTGCGTTCGCGCCCACCTGGCCGGGTGCGCTGGTCGGCGCGTCCGTGCTCGGCATCGGCTTCGGCTGCTATCTGGCGGTGGATTTTGCCCTCATTACCCAGGTGCTGCCCACGGCCCTGAACCGGGGCAGGGATCTTGGCGTCATCAACATTGCCAACTCGCTGCCGCAAGTGCTCGCCCCGCTGATCGCGTACCCCTTTGTTGCCTTCTGGGGCGGCTATGTGGCGCTGTACTTGGCGGCCGCCGTGATTGGGCTCCTGGGGGCCGTGTTCGTGGTGAAGATCAAGGGCGTGGACTGAGCCGCCCGCGTTCCGTGCAGGGGGCCTCGGAGCCCCGGTCTCCTCGCCGGGCGCCCGGATTCGTGGCGTATAGTGGACGGCAATTGCCGCGGCAGCGCGGTGGGCGGATCGCGCCCGGCTGCCGAGAAAAACGACCCCCGGAACGCTGCTGATGCCTGATTTTCACTCAGATCTTCCACCGATGGCCCCTCCACCCACTCTGCCCCGGCAGCGGCTCCGTTACGTGCGGATCCTAGATGTTGCCGCGGGGTTTGCCCGCAAGGGCCTGGACTCCGTGGTCCTGTCCGAGGTGGCGGCCAAGGCGGACGTGCCACTGGGGACGCTGTACCGCTACTTCCCGTCGGCCACCCAGCTGGTCCTGGCGCTGTACCGCAAGCAACTGGGCGAACTGCTCGCGGGGAGCTCGCCGGCGGCCGGCAAGGTCGCGGCCCAGGCCCTCGCGGGAGTGGTGATGGAGATCTTCCACATGCGCCTGATGCAGCCCGCCGTGGAGCAGTCCCTCAACCGGGCGGTCTACGTCAAGGACAACGACACAACGCGGCTGCTGCGCGAGATCGATGCGACGGCCGAGAAGGCAGTCACGGCGGCGTGCGGCGACCCGGCCGTGGCCCGGGTCCTGCTGCTGACGGTTACGGGCCTGGTCCAGGCCGTCCGCTGCCGCCGGCTGTCCCTCTTCGAAGCGGAGGAGGACCTGAAGAAGGCCTGTTCCCTCCTGCAGCGGACCCCGCAGGCCGCGTAACTGGTCTAGACCAGCGGCCCGGAATATGCCCTCCCGCGCGTGATCCGGGTCACATATTCTGGAGAGGAAACGTTTCACCACGGGTGGGTAACGCTCCCCGCGGGCGTAACGGGCGCGATGCCCTGTTTACCATTGCTGGACCGGAGCCGGCTGATGCCGGCAAATCGGGGAAACACCGGCGACCGCCACCTCTGGTCGCCGCCGCCCCTGCCAGACCAACTTGAGCATCCTTGCTTGAGCTTCCATGAGCCGTGCGCCCACGGTGAGCCCCAGGAGACAACGACGTGTCCACTGAAACGATCATTCCCGCCGATTCCACCTCCCCGGCTGAGCCAGTAGCCGTGCTCAGCGACGAGGAAATCTTCGCATCCCACGAGGGCGGCAAGCTGTCGATTTCCAGCACCGTCCCGCTTGCCAGCAAGCGCGACCTCTCCATCGCCTACACGCCCGGTGTCGCCCAGGTCAGCCGCGCCATCCACGCCAACCCGGAGCTCGCCAAGACGCTCACGTGGGCCCAGCGCCTCGTGGTGGTGGTCAGCGACGGCACGGCCGTGCTGGGGCTGGGCAACATTGGCGCCAGCGCCTCGCTGCCCGTGATGGAGGGCAAGTCCGCGCTGTTCAAGGCCTTCGGCGAACTCGACTCCATCCCGCTGGTCCTCAACACCACCGACGTCGACGAAATCATCGAGACACTTGTCCGGCTGCGCCCCAGTTTCGGCGCCGTCAACCTTGAGGACATCGCCGCGCCCCGCTGCTTCGAACTAGAGGAGAAACTCATCGAGGCGCTGGACTGCCCGGTCATGCACGATGACCAGCACGGCACCGCCGTCGTCGTCCTCGCCGCCCTGACCAACGCCGCCAAGGTGACCGGCCGGACCCTCGACAGCCTGCGTGTGGTGGTCTCCGGCGCCGGGGCCGCCGGGATCGCGGTCGCCGAAATCCTGCTGACGGCCGGAATCGGCGACGTCGTCCTCCTGGACTCCCGCGGCACCATCAACAAGGACCGCGCGGACATCGCCGCCGATCCGGCCAGCAAGAAGGCCCAGCTCGCCGCCCGCAGCAACCCTCGTGGCGTGACAGGCGGCCCGGGGGAGGCGCTGCTCGGCGCCGACGTGTTCGTCGGGGTCTCCTCTTCGAAGCTGGACGAGGAGCACCTCAAGCTGATGAACCACAGCTCGATCGTGTTCGCCCTGTCGAACCCGGACCCGGAAGTCCTGCCGGAGGTCGCGAGCAAGTACGCGGCCGTCGTCGCCACCGGACGCAGCGACTTCCCGAACCAGATCAACAATGTCCTGGCCTTCCCCGGCATCTTCCGCGGCGCCCTCGACGCCGGCGCCCGCCGGATCACGCCGGCCATGAAGCTCGCCGCGGCCCGGGCCATCGCGGAACTGGCCGAGGACGACCTTTCCGCGGACTACATCGTGCCCAGCCCGCTGGATCCGCGCGTGGCCCCGGCCGTCTCCGCCGCAGTCGCCGCGGCGGTGGCCGCCGAGTAGCAGGCCGCGTCAGAAGGCATCCGACACCGGACGACGACGGCGGCGCTTCCCTGAGGGGGGAGCGCCGCCGCTGTCGTTCGGCGGGAATCAACCAGCCCTCCGTCCGGAAGTTAGGCGCCGGCATTCCGGGCCCGGGGCCGTCAACGGCAGCCCCGGGCCCGGCCATAGACTGGGGCCATGAACCCCGAGATTGTCGTGACAGTGCTCTGCGGCCTCGCCATCGTGGTGGGCGTTGCCGGGACGATCATTCCCGTTCTGCCCGGCAGCATCCTGATCGGGGCGAGCCTGCTTGCCTGGGCATTGTGGGGCGGCGCCGGGACCACCGGTTGGGTGGTCTTCGGGATCGGGATGCTTTTCGTTCTGGCCGGCCTGGCCGCGAGCACCGTCCTGACCGGCCGGAAGCTCAAGCAGCACAGCATCCCGAGCCGTTCCGTGGTGGTGGGCCTCGTGCTGGGCGTGGCCGGCATGTTCGTCATCCCCGTGGTGGGGCTCTTTGTGGGCTTCGCCGCCGGGCTCCTGCTCAGCGAGCTGCTGCGCACCCGCGTGTTCGGCACCGCAGTGGCCTCGAGCTGGGCCGCGCTGAAGGCCACGGGCCTGGGCATGATCGTGGAATTCGGCCTCGCGTGCCTCGCCGCGAGCACCTGGGTGATCGGCCTCTGGGTGGCCTCGGCGGCCTAGCAGCGGCCTGCCGGAGCCTACTACCATGGGGGAATGAGCGCCGGACTTGGCGAATCCGCCCCCCAAATTCCTGACGGCCGCATTCCCGCTGGCCAGCTTGCTGACGGCGAAAGTCCCGACGGCCAGCGCAGGCCGTACACGGACACCCGCGACCTGACGCCCTACCGCAAGGTAGTGGTCCGGACACCCGTCCGCGGCCTGGCCGGCACCGTGGGCGGCGCGGTGGCCGGACTCATGGCGGGCCGGGCACCCGGGACGCTGGCCGCCGAAGGCGGGGTGCCCCGGCTGGGCAGGGTAGGGGGCCGGACCTCCGCCAAGAGGATGAAAGCCGTGCACTCCGCCGTCTTCGGAAGCACCGATCCTGACCGCCTGATAACCCTGGCCCGCTCCTACCCCGGCTGGGCGGGGGTGTGCTACCTCATGGCCGGGCTGCTGGCGTACGCCCACGGCGGGCACCTGCGCGCGTCCGAACTCCTGCAGCACGGCCTGAGACTGCGGAACGACGAGGACGCCAACCGCTACGCCGGCGAATACCTGGCCGGCGTGGTCACCAGGGTGGAGGTGGCCGAGCGGATTGAGGTTCCGGTGCTCTTCTCCGAGGAGGCCGTGTTCCTGGCGCTGTCCCATTCCCTGCGCGAGACCGGCCAGACGGAGGCGGCGCTGGCGGCGCTGGCCGGCCTGCCGCCGTCGTTGCCGCTCGCCCTGGCGCGCTGTTCGCTGGAGGCCGAGCTGGGACGCGACGTCGACGTGGTGGCAGAGACCGAGGGCCTGCTGAACGCGGACGATCTGTCCGCGGCGCTGCTGCTGGTGCGTGCCCGGTCGCTGCGCAGGCTCGGCGCCTACACCGCTTCCCGTTCGGCCCTGCAGGAAGTCCTGCGGCGCAGGAAGACTGACTTCACCCTCCGCAGCGACGCGCTGACGGACACCGCCCTGCTCCTCCTCGAGGCGGGCCGCAAGACCCTCGGCGGCCGGGACTGGCAGCGACACAAACCGGCACAGCTGGAGGCCGTGAAAGCCATCCGCAAAGACGCCGAAATGCACGAACTCTGGGACCGCGAGTACGGGCGCGCTGACGACGACTGACGGGCTTCCACGCCCGATCGCGGCCAAATCCACGTATCCACTACTCTTGCGGGCCCCTGGGGCGGGGAGTACAAACGAGGCATGAGAGATGCGGTGGAGCGCTGGATGCAGCACTACATCACAGCGTGGACGACGAACGATCCGGAGGACATCCGGGCGCTGTTTACCGAGGACGCCATTTATGCGACCAGCCCCCAGGAAGCCGAACCATGGCAGGGCCGGGACGATATCGTGGAGCACTGGCTTGCCGGGCGTGATGAGCCGGATGACTGGATGTTTGAATGGAAGCTGCTGGGGGTCGACGGCGGCCGGGCGTTTGTGCAGGGCCTGACGACGTATCGCGGCAACAGCCGGAGCTATGACAACTTGTGGGTCATCCAACTGACCGCGGACGGCCGCGCGTCGTCCTTCACCGAGTGGTACATGCAGCGCAAGTAGCCCCAGGGCGGATTCGCGCCCTCACCCGTGCGTCATGGCTGCGCTGAGGGCGGGCACGATCTGCTCGGCGAGCAGCAAGGCGCCCAGGGCCAGCATGATGATCCCGCTGGCCAGCGTCACTTGGCGCGCTGCGCCCGGCCTGGCCTGCAGCAGTTTCCGCGCCAGGAGTGCCACACAGCTGTAGATGACGCCCACGAGCAGGATGAAGGTCAGCCCGAGCAGACCCGACTGGACCGGAACCGGCCACGCGGCGTCAGGGCTGACGAACTGCGGCACCAGGGCCACGAAGAACAGCAGGCCCTTGGGGTTGATCCCGCTGATGCCCATGCCCTGGAGGAAGACCCGGAACTGGCTCGCGGGTGTGGCGGCACCGGGAGCAGCGGTACCGGTGCTGAAGCTGGCCCCGCGCCAGGACCGCAGGGTGCTGAAGCCCAGCCACAGCAGGTAGAGGGCGCCCGCCGCGGTCAGCCAGCCCAGCACGCCGGGCATCCCGGCGAGCAGTGCCGCCAGGCCCAGCACAAGCAACGCCGTGTGGAGGGCGTAGCCCCCGCAAAGACCGGCGACGGCGGGCGCGAAGCTGCGCTGCCGGAGCCCGGCCGCGATCGAATAGGCCCAGTCGACGCCGGGGGTGCATGCCAGGGCGACGGCGACAACCAGGAAGGCGAGGAAAAGCTGGGGGTTCATGGCGGGCTCCAGGAATGCGGCACCCCGTGGCGGGTACAAGAAAAACTCTAGGCAAATTCGGCCGGGAAGTGCTCGCTTATTTACTGAAGAATCACCGCTATTGGGTAAGATAATTGCGTGATTGACGCCATTGACAGAAGTATTTTGCGTTACCTCAAATCGGACGGCCGGATGACTGCCACGGCCTTGGCGGCCAAGGTGGGGTTGACCGTGGCCCCGTGCCACCGCCGGCTGCGGGATCTGGAGGCCGCCGGGATCATCCGGGGCTACCGGGCGGACATTGATCCGGCCGCGGTGGGGCTCGGTTTCGAGGCGATCGTGTTCGTGACCCTGCGCCAGGTGGACCGTTCCACCATGGAGATCTTCGAGAGCCGGGTGGCCGGCAATCCCAACATCGTCGAGGCCCAGCGGCTCTTCGGGTCGCCGGACTACCTGCTCAAGGTCATCGCGGAGGACCTGCCCTCCTACCAGCGTTTCTACGACAGTGAACTGACCTCGCTGCCCGGCGTCGAGCGACTGACGTCAACGCTGGTCATGAAGAACCTGAAGGCCAACGCCGGGCCGCCGGTCTAGACGCGTCCGCCTGCTCAGGCGCCGAGCAGTCCCGTGGTCCGGTAGGGAATGACCTCGCGCAGGAACATGCTCGTTGAGGTCCGGACGATTCCGGGACACAGCCGGATTTCCTCTGACACGCGGTAGAGATCGTCCGGACTCTTGGCCACCACCCGGATCAGGAGATCGGTGTCGCCGGCCGGGGCGTGGCATTCGAGCACCTCAGGGATGTTGCGCAGGGCGGCGATTGCCTCGTTGAGGTGGCTCTGGTCCAGTTCCGCGCTGACCGCGGCCGCCACGCCGCGGCCCAGGGCGGACGGCAGCACCCGGCTGCTGTTCGGCCGGAGCGCGCCCGACGCCGACATCCGTTCCAGGCGGGACTGGACGGTGCCGCGGGCCAGGCCCAGCTTCTGCGCCAGCACCATGACCGGCACGCGGGGATCTTCGTCCAGCGCGGCGAGGATCCGCCGGTCCGTCGCGTCAAGCTCCTGCAAAATGACCACTTCCTGTTCGGGGTCCGGGCTGTGATTGATCAGATTGACTACTCTGGGGCCGGTCCGTTGCACCAACTGTAGGGCTTCTGCTCAAATGGTGACAACAAGGGGACGAGGCCACCGCCACGATCCCGAAGGCTACGGACATCCCGGCACACCACCCGGACCCCGGACGAGGCTCCCGCAAGGAACCAGCCGCTGACTGACTCTTGTTCACGCATCGTCATTCCGCACAACGCACTCGCGGCAAGAGCCCCTGAGCCACCGACGCCGGATTTCCCGAAGTCATCGGTAGCTGAGGGGCTCTTGTGCTGCTCCGCATAGGCTTATCCCATGACCTCAGCTGGCCGCTTCGCCCCCAGTCCCTCCGGCGAACTGCATGTCGGCAACCTCCGGACGGCCATCCTGGCGTGGCTGTTCGCCCGGTCCACGGGGCGGCGGTTCCTGCTGCGGGTGGAGGACCTGGACCGTGCCCGGGCCGGCGCCGAGGCCGAGCAACTCCGCGACCTGGCGGCGATCGGCGTGAACTGGGACGGCGGCGTCGTGCGCCAGACGGAGCGTGAGCACCTGTATGACGGGGCGATCGCGGAGCTGACGTCGGCCGGCCTGACCTATGAGTGCTTCTGTACCCGCCGCGAAATCCAGGAGGCCCCCTCGGCACCGCACGCTCCGCTGGGCGCCTACCCGGGAACGTGCCGGAACCTCAGCGGCGCCGAGCGCGAGGCCAAACGGGCCGCCCGGCCGCCGGCTGTCCGGCTCCGCTCCACCGTGGCCGAGGTGACGGTGCGGGACGTGCTCCACGGCAGTTACACCGGGGTGGTCGACGACTTCGTGCTCCGGCGCAACGACGGCGTGACCGCCTACAACCTGGCCGTGGTGGTGGACGACTCCGCGCAGGGCATCGACCAGGTGGTCCGCGGCGATGACCTGCTGCCGTCCACGCCGCGGCAGGCCTATTTGGCGTCGCTGCTCAATATGCCTGTTCCGGAATATGCGCATGTGCCGCTGGTACTGAACGCCGACGGCGCCCGGCTGGCCAAGCGTGACGGCGCCGTCACGCTCGCCGACCTGGCGTTGGCCGGGGTGGGCGCGGACCAGGTCCGGGACACTTTGCTGGACTCCCTTGGCCTCCCGCCGGGCCGCCTCGACGAAGTCCTCGCCGCCTTCGACCCGGCGGCTCTGCCCCGCGAGCCCTGGGTGTGGCCCGGGGTACCGGGAGCGCACAAGGGGGCGCATCCGGGAACCGGCCTCCGGGCAGGGACGGACAGCCGCGGCGCGTAGGCTGGATTCATGACCGAGCCCGCACACGCCCAGCCCCGCTTCACCGTCGAGACAGCCAAGGTCCTGGCCGAGGTGGCCCACAACCGCCAGAAGGACAAGCTCAAGCGGCCATACCGGGAACATGTGCTCGCCGTCGGGGACGCCCTGGCGGACTTCGACGACGACATCCGGATCGCCGGGTACCTCCACGACATCGCGGAGGACACCCCGATGACGCGGCAGGCACTGCTGGACATGGGGGTCTCCGAGCGTGCCGCGGACATCATCGAGCGGGTCACGAAGCGCCTGCATGAGAATCCGGACGACTACCAGGCCGGCATCCGGTACATCGCCGAGGACCACGACGCCACGCTCGTTAAGATTGCCGACAACGCGCACAATTCGCTGCCCGAACGGGTCAAGGCGCTGGCCGAGAAGTGGCCGGACAAGCCCCCGGTCACCCGCTACGACGATGCCCGCCCGGTGCTCTACGCCGCCGTTCCTGTCGAGGAAACCCGGAAAATCCTGGCCCGGATCAATCCCTGGCTGTTGAACGAACTCGACGACATGCTCGACGAGGCGGATGACACGGACTACGAGTTCCTCTCCTATGACGCCCCGGCAGCAGCAGACGCCCCGGCAACGGCCGCTGCAGCAGACGCGGAAGCTGCGCCGGGAGATGCTCCGGCCGGCGACACCGGGTCCGCGCGGGACTGAGCATGCGCGCCTACGTCCTCACACGCTACGGCGGCCCGGACGCCATGGAACTCCGGGATGTTCCGGTTCCCCAGCCCGGCCCGGGTGACGTCCGGATCAAGGTTGCCGCGGCCGGGCTGAACCCGGTGGACTTCAAGTTCCGCGGGGGCGCGCTCCGGCCCATCAGCCATGTCCGCCTGCCGATCGTTGCCGGCTGCGAACTCGCCGGGACGGTGGAAGCAATCGGACCCGGGCCCAACCGCTTTTCCATCGGCGACCGCGTCTACGCCCGGGTGGACAAGGCCAGGCTTGGAGCCTTCGCCGAGCTGGTGTGCGTGCAGCAGGAATTGGTGGCCGCCATGCCGGCGTCGCTCGGATTCGCCGAGGCCGCAGGACTGCCGCTGGCCGGGCTCACGGCGTTGCAGGTCCTCCGCGATGAACTTGCCGTGGGCCGTGGCACCCGGCTCTTCATCTCCGGCGGCGCCGGCGGGGTGGGAACACTCGCCATCCAGCTCGCCAAGTATCTCGGCGCCCAGGTCACCACCACGGCATCGGCCCGCGGCGAGGCGCTGGTGCGCCGGCTGGGGGCGGACGCCGTCATCGACTACAACCGGGAGGACTTCTCCGCGGTACTGCATGATTTCGATGCGGTCCTGGACCTGGTCGGCGGCGTGACCCTCAGGGATTCCTTCCGCATTCTTAAGTCCGGCGGCAGGGTGGTATCCATCGCCGGCGTTCCCGAGCCGCTCACCGCGACGAAAGACCTGGGCTCGCCGCCGATGATCACCGCCGCGTTCTGGCTGATGAGCATGGGCATCCGCCGCCGCGCCCGGAAGGCGAAGGCCAGCTACCGTTACCTGTTCATGCACCCCAGCGGAGATGATTTGCGCACCCTGGCGGCCCTCGTCGACGCCGGCCACGTGCAGCCGGTCATGGACCGCACCTACCCGTTCGCGGAAATTGGGGGAGCCTTCGCCGCGCTCGAACAGGGCCACGCCAAGGGCAAGATCGTCGTCACCCTCTAGCGGCTCCCGGTTGCCGGGCCCGCCACAGCAGGCCGATGTACACCAGGTCAAAGACGCTGCAGAGCGCCCCCACGCCCAGGATCAGGGGCGAGTTGCCGTACCAGCCCAGCGCAATCGTGGGCGCGAGGGTGCCGACCCACTTGGCCACGGCGATCAGCAGGGTCTGGCCGCGGGTGCCGCCCCGGGCGGCGAACATGGCGATGAACAACCCGGACATCAGCAGGTTCTGCAGGAACGCCGCGTAGCGGGCCGCGTCGTCCCAGCCAAACTGGACGACGAACAGCAGCTGGACCGCGAAGGACGTGACGCCCAGCAGGAGCGCCCAGCCGATGAACAGCCGCCGCGTCACCCAGCCCGGCAGCTCGGAGCGGCCGAACCTCAGGAAGGTGTACACAATCACGACGTCGGCCAGTCCCCACGCGATATTGAAGACCCCCTGGGCGGTGATTCCCGTCGCGATGGAGCGCATGGCGTAGATGGCCTCCCAGGCGAAATTTAGGGCCAGCGCGGCGGCCGGGATCGCGTAGCTCCGGTCCTTGAAACCGATCCGGATGGCATCGACGTAGACCACGGTCCAGGCCAGGCCGCTCACAATGGTGAGAAACAGGATCACGCTGCCTCCACTAGGCAATGACTGCTCGGCCATGACTGCAACGCGGGGTCACTTGGCGCCCATGCAGAGCCCCAACATGGGCCGCAACTGACCCCGCGTTGCTTCCCCTACACCCGGCCTAGGTCGTCGATGTCCTCCAGGAACTGCTGGTGCACTTCGGCGCTGACCGTGGTCCGGGTGTCGGCGATCGCGTCGAGGTAGTCCTGGGTGGCCGGACCCTTCCGGACGGCTTCGCGGACTGAGGCGCTGCCGCCGGACGCCGCGCCGCCGTCGTCGTACACCGCCTTTTCCAGCGCCCGCTGGGAGGCGCTGCGGGCCGCGTACTCAATGTCCGCGGGGGAGAACCCCTCGGTGCGGTCCACCAGCAGCTCGACGTCGACGTCGTCCACCACGGTGGCAGGGATGAAGCGCTGCCACATGGCCTCGCGGGCCTGGCGGTCCGGCAGGCCGATCGGGATGACGTAGTCGAAGCGGCCGTGGCGCAGGAATGCGGAGTCCAGGGCGCGGATGAAGTTGGTGGCGCAGACCAGCAGCCGGCCGGGCTGTTCGCGGAAGGCCGGGATGATCTTGAGCAGTTCGTTGGTGACGCCCTGCAGGGGCGACGGCGGTTCGCCGGAGCGCTGGGAGGCGATCTCCTCCACCTCATCGATGAACACGACCGCGTGCTCGAGTTCGGCGATCTCCAGGAAGGTCTCGCGCAGCGCACCGGCCAGCCCCTTGGGGTCTGAGGCCAGCCGGGAGGGGAAGACCTCCACGAACGGCCACTCCAGCCTGGAGGCGATGGCCTTGGCGAAGGTCGTCTTGCCCGTACCGGGCGGGCCGAAGAGGACCACCGCCCGGGGCGGCACCACCCCGTATTCGTCGGCGAGGTCGGCCTCGGCGAGGGGAAGGACCAGCCGGCGTTCCAGCAGCTCCTTCTCGTTGCGCATGCCCGCCACGTTTTCCCAGAGGTCGCGGGCCAGGATCCGGCCACCGAGCTGGCTGAGCGGCTCGAGTTCCTGGCGCTGGACCGGGATTTTCCGCTCGAAGTAGCGCAGGTTCTTCTTCAGGGCGAAGCCGCGGCTCAGGAAGGCCTCCACCCGGGTTTCGGATTCGGGCATCAGGGCCGAGAGCTTGTTGAGCCCGTGCGGGGCCATCCGGTTCTCGACTGAGGCCAGCAGCGAGGTGCCGATGCCGCGGCCCCGGTAATCGGGCAGGGTGGCCAGGAAGACGATCCAGCCCTGGTCGTGGGCGGCGCGTCCGACGGCGGCGCCCACCACCTGCTCGCCCTGCACAGCGACGACGGCGTGGTCCTTTTCGCAGGAGGCGAGCACCTCGGAGAGGGCGTAGACCGGCTCGACGTTGGTGGCCTTGAGGGATTCCCAGAGGTGCAGGATCCCGTCAAGATCGGCCGAATGGAAATCCCTGATCCGCCAATTGGTCATGAGCTGTCTCCCGGGTGGTTCGTCGCTGAGCCATGTTGAGTCTGTCCGCTGAGCATATGCGAACCACGTGCAGGAGAGGTTGCGGGGACGTTGCGTTACGCGGACCCGGACTGCCGGGATGTTACTCCGAATCCCCGCCGGTCCCACGCACGGGTCGGTTGGCCACGAGCGGATACGGGCCGGTGAACCCGTCGCGGACGGCGGCGATCTCCAGGATGCGGTGCCGGCAGAGGCGCCAGCCGAGCATCAGCAGCGGGATGATGACCGCGAGGGAGGCGATGGTCCACGTTCCGACTGGCGAGTCGAAGGCCATGAGGACCAGCACCGCCAGGAGGAAGGCCAGGGTGATCCAGCCCGTGACGGGTGCGCCCGGCATACGGAACGCGGGCCGGAGCAGTTCTCCGCGGGCTGCGAGCCGGGCGAGCTGCATCTGGCACAGGACGATCATGGCCCAGGTGCTGATGATGCCGAGCGATGCGACGTTCAGGACGATCTCGAAGGCCTCGGCCGGGACCACGGCGTTCAGGATCACGCCCAGGACAGCCACTGCGGCAGTGAGGGCGATGCCGCCGTAGGGGACACCGGACTTATTCATCCGGCCGGCGAATTTCGGCGCGGAACCGGAAATGGACATCGAGCGCATGATCCGGCCGGTGGAGTAAAGGCCTGCGTTGAGCGAGGACAGCGCCGCGGTAAGGACCACGAGGTTCATGATGGCGTCCACGCCGTCGACCCCGATGGAGCCGAAGAATGTCACGAAGGGGCTTTCGCCGGCCTTGTAGGAGCTGTAGGGCAGCAGCAGGGAGAGCAGCACGAGCGAGCCGACGTAAAACACAGCGATGCGCACGATCACCGTGTTGATGGCCCGCGGCATGATCTTTTCGGGGTTTTCGGTCTCGCCGGCGGCGGTGCCGATCAGTTCGATCGAGGCGTAGGCGAACACGACGCCCTGCATCACCACGATGGCCGGCAGCAGGCCATTGGGGAACATGCCGCCGTTGTCAGCGATGAGGCTGAAGCCGACCTCCTGCCCGGCCACGGGCGTGCCGAAGATGACGAAGTAGATGCCGACGAGCAGGAAGGACACGAGCGCCACGACCTTGATCAGCGCGAACCAGAATTCCAGCTCGCCGAACACCTTGACGCTGATCAGGTTCAGGCCCAGGACCAGGATCAGGGCCGCCAGCGCCCAGGTCCACTGCGGCACGTCCGCGATGGGCGCCCAGTACTTCTTGAAGAAGTTCATGTACAGCGCGACGGCGGTGATGTCCACGATCGCGGTCATGGCCCAGTTCAGCCAGTACAGCCAGCCGGTGACGAACGCGGCCTTCTCGCCGAAGAATTCGCGGGCGTAGGACACGAACGAGCCGGACGAGGGCCGGTGCATCACGAGTTCGCCGAGCGCGCGCAGGATCATGAACGCGAAGAACCCGCAGACGGCATAGCTGATGATCAGGGCCGGACCGGCGGTGGCGAGCCGGCCGCCGGCGCCCATGAACAGGCCGGTGCCGATGGCGCCGCCGATCGCGATCATCTGGACCTGCCGGGGTTTCAGGCCCTTGTGGTAGCCCTGGTCCTCGGCGTGGAGCGCAGCTCCCGAGGCGTGGGCATGCGCCGGAATGGTGTGGTCGGTGACGGCGGATTGTGGCTGGGTCTGCTGTTGAGCGGGCAGTTTTTGGGCGCGGGCAGTGTCAGGAGAAGTCATGGGGGTCCTTCGGGGTTCGGAGGGGCGCTACTTGCTCAGGTTGGCCAGGCGGTGCGGGCTGAGGAGTTCGGTGAGCTGCTCGTCGGTGAGCAGGCCGTGTTCGAGCACGAGTTCCGCGACGCCCTTGCCGGTGGCGAGGGCTTCCTGGGCGATGGCCGTGGCTGTGGCGTAGCCCAGTTGCGGGTTCAGGGCGGTGACGAGGCCGATGGATTGTTCCACGGTGAGGCGAAGGTGTTCGGTGTTGGCGGTGATGCCCCGGGCGCGCGGGCCCGAGGAGAGCAGYCGGAGGTCGTTGCAGATCTTGGARAGTTTCACGGCGACCCGYTTGAGCACGCCGGAGAGGTGCACGAAGGCGCCGACGTCCTGGGTGGCCTCGATCAGGTCCACGGCCGTGAYSAGCGGCAGGCCGGTGATTTCGGCCAGGTGCCGGCAGGCKGCCTCGGCATACCCGGCGGGGGCGTTCAGGCCGGTGCCGATCGCGGTGGCGCCGAGGTTGATTTCGTGGATCAGCAGGTCGGCCTCGGCCAGGCGGAGCCGGTCCTCGCCGATCGTGACGGCGTAGGTGCCGAACTCCTGGCCGAGGGTCATGGGGACGGCGTCCTGGAGCTGGGTGCGGCCCATCTTGACCACCGTGCGGAACTCGAGGGCCTTGGCGGCGAAGGCGTCTTCGAGCTCGGTGAGGGCCTGGAGCAGTTCCCGGGCCGCGAAGATCGTGCCGAGCTTGACCGCGGTGGGGTAGACGTCGTTGGTGGACTGGCTGAGGTTGACGTGGTCGTTGGGGTGCAGCCGGGCGTAGTCGCCCTTCGGGTGCCCGAGGATTTCCAGGGCCCGGTTGGCGATGACCTCGTTGGCGTTCATGTTCGAGGAGGTCCCGGCGCCGCCCTGGATGACGTCGACGACGAATTGCTCGCTGAGTTTGCCGTTCATGACCTCGGTGCAGGCTTGCCCGATGGCGGCGGCACGCCCGGCGTCGAGCAGTCCGAGCTCGTGGTTGGTGCGGGCGGCGGCGAGTTTCACGGCGGCCAGGCCGCGGACCAGGTGCATGTTGGAGGACAGTGGCTGGCCGGTGATGGGGAAGTTCTCCACGGCCCGGAGGGTGTGGACGCCCCAGTAGGCGCCGGCGGGAACGTCCCGGTCGCCCAGGAGGTCGTGTTCGGAGCGGAATTCTGCGCGTTCGTCGAGCGAGGTCATGGCGGTCCCTTACAGGTCTTTGGGGGCGTGGGAGATCTTGGGGTCAGCGAGGAAATCGGTGGCCTGCAGCAGCCCTACGGGCCGGCCGCCGCCCAGCACAGGGGTAGCGGCGAGGCGCGCCAAGGGGGAGGAGTCGACGTCGAGCGCGGCCAGGACCCGGACGGTGACGGGCATCCGGGCGCGGTCTCCGCCGTCGGAAACCTTCACGGCGAGGGCGCGGCCGTCCGGGAGGCCTACCAGCTGGACGCCCTCGAAGCCGTCCTTGGCGAGCAGGCCGGGGACCAGGCGCATCAGCGCGGTGACGTCCCGGTCCTCGCCCGCAACCATCTCGGGGTGGCGGCGCATGGCGCGGCCGACGGCGGCTTCCGCTTCGGCGGCTTCCGCTTCGCCGGATCCGGTCGCGGCAGCCGCGGCCAGGCGGCCAAAGGCGCGGGCCATGCCGCGCAGCGTGAGCGCGAAGAGCGGGGTGCCGCAGCCGTCAGTGGTGGTGCGCTGGGGGTCTTCACCGGTGAGGTCCGCCACGGTCTGGGCCACCAGCTGCTGCAGCGGGTGCGCCGGGTCCAGATAGCCCTGGACCGGCCAGCCGTTGATGACGCAGGTGGCCGCCATGGCGGCATGCTTTCCGGAACAGTTCTGCGTCAGTTGGGTGGCCCGGCCGCCGCCGCCGAGCCAGTCTTCGCGTTCGCGGGCGCCGTAGGGGAGATCGGTGCTGTTCTCGAGGTCCGCTGGCGTCAGGCCGTGCAGCTCCAGGATGCGCCGGGCGCCGTCACGGTGGCTGGCTGCGCCGGAATGGCTGGCGGCGGCGAGGGCGAGCAGTTCGTCCGGGAGGTCCAGCCCGGCGCGGACCATGGCGACGGCCTGCAGGGGCTTCAGGGCGGACCGCGGGTAGAACGGGGCGAGGGGCTCCCCGGCAGTGAGTAGGATCTGGCCGTCCGCTGCGGTGGCGATGACCGAGCCGTAGTGGACACTCTCGACCAGCCCGTCCCGGGTCTGGACCGCAAGCGGGACGTGCTGCGGCAGCCACTCCGGGGCGAGCGGGGTCGGGGTGTTGTCGAGGGCAGGGGAAGTCATTGCGTCCTTTGGCGGTGGCGGTTGATGCGGTTGTGGTGGCTGGTCACTGTGTTGGTGCTGGTTTTGCCGGTGCTGACCAGATTGCTTCCGGCATTGCTGACGGAACCAGGCACCAGGCGCCTGACGTCAGGCGTTGAGGATCGAGTCGAGGGCAATGCCAACGGCGTGCAGATGCTGGCTCATGGCGATGCGCGCCGTCGCCGCGTCGCCGGCTTCGATCGCGGCCAGGATGCGCCGGTGCTCCTCGTCGGACGCGTGCTGGCGGTCCGCCACCATGTTCAGGGTCTCGGACTGGTGGGCGAGGGCGTCCCGGATGTCCGCGACGACGTTCTCGAAGACCTTGTTGCGGCTGGCCCGCGCGATCAACGCGTGGAAGCTGGAGTCCAGGCCCACCCAGACTTCGGGGTCGTCCTCGCCGCTCATCGCGGCGACGATGTCGCGCAGCGTTGCCAGCTCCTCGGCCGAACGGCGTTCTGCAGCCAGTCCGGCGGCGGGAACCTCGATATGGGGACGCGCCTCCGTGAGGTCGCGGGCCGAGTATTGGCCCAGGACCAGGTCCTTTGCCACGCGGTTGGCGACGACGAACGTGCCCCGCCCGGTCTTGGTGACCGTCAAGCCCAGGGCGGTGCAGGAGCGCAGGGCCTCCCGGATCACGGAGCGGCTCACGCCGTACTGCTGGGCAAGAGTGGCCTCGGAGCTCAGCTTGGCGCCGATGCCGAGCCTGCCGGATTCGATCTCGGTGCGGAGGACGTTAAAAACGGCTTCGGCGGCACTGAGGCGAGCCAATGGCTGTCCTGCTGTCCGGCTGTCTGACAGGTTCACGCTTTAAAATATGGCAGGGATCACACCGGGGTGTCAAGTATGACGGCGGCCCCGGGGGTCCGGGGCCGCCGTCGCCGCTCGGGCCGGAGTTCCGGCGGCGGCCTACTTGCCTGGGTTTGTGTCCGGGCTGCTGGCCGGGACTACTGGACCTTGGACGGGCGGGTGCGGACCAGCGCGGTGACGCCCGCGGCCAGTCCGATCAGCCCTGCGGCCAGCCCGATCCAGCCGGCGGCGGATCCGCCGTCACTGGACATGCCCGCTGCCGCTGCCGGGGGCGCCGAGGGTGCGGTCGTCGTGGCTGCGGCGGGGACGGCTGCGCCGTGGGCGTCGGCGTCCTTGGCCGTGGTCACGAAGGAGGGTGCCGGGTGCCCGGGTTCGGCCTGGCCCTCGACCGTCTTCTCGTCCCACTTGACGACGGTTCCATCGGTGTAGGTCTGGGCCGTCGGCAGCGTCACCGTGGTTCCCGCGTCCGGCAGGACGCCGACGGACAGTGAGAAGGCCTGGTACTCGTCCGGTCCGATCTGGTGGGCCTCGTCCGCGGTCCAGACCACGGAACTCGGGGCCTTGGTGACCGTGGCGCCGGCGATCGTGATCGGCTTCGGCAGGTCGCTCGTGGTGATGACGGCCTTCCAGCCCTCGACAGGCTTCACCGACACCGAAGTGAACGGGGTGTCCGTGGGCAGCGTGACTTCGAGTTTGCTGGTCTTGGCCGACTCGGACTCGCTGGGGACATTGAACGTCAGGTGGCTGTAGCCGCCCGCGGCCGGATCATCGGTGTCGACGTGGACGTGGGCGGAGGCGGCTGCTGCGCCGGCGGCGAGCAGGCCCGCGGTCATCGTGGCGGCAGCGGCGGTTTTGAGGGTACGGCGAAGGGGGGACTTCATGGCAAGGGTGCCTTTCACTAACAAATATCAGGTGGGGAGCCGTCCGGTGCGTTGTCCTTCCGGCGGTAGCAGTGGGGTGGCCACCTGCTGTCCCCGTCCATATGTGAAAGGGATTTATGTCAGGCGGCGGGCGACAGCTCCGGAGGTCCGCGCCTGGCCGGCAGGCGAAGGCCAGCCCGGGCTTTGGGGAGGACCAGGTTGACCGCGCGGGGGCGGGGGACGCGCAGGGGCGCGGCGGCGGAGGGCTGGGGCAGCTGCACGAGTGGGCGCAGCCAGGAAGCAAGTGCGGACAGAGCCTGCTCGCTGCGGGCGAGCAACAGTGCCGTGCCGAGCGTCGCCATCGCGTGTGCGGCGAACATGGCTCCGCCCATGTCGGCCGCCGAAACCGCCATGGAAGGGTCGGGCATCGCCGGGGCAATGGCAGCCGCCGAATGGCCCGGATGGCCCGGATGACCCGCAGCCATTCGGGCCTGGAGGGCCGCTGGCGCCCCTGAGGACAAGGCGCCGAAGGACCAGTGCAGCCACAGTTGCCCTACGCCGAGCAGGCCGGCCAGGGCCGGAAAGGACAGTCGGACGCGGGTCAGTACGGCCACGGGGACCATCGCCACGGCACACAACGCCGTCACGATCGCCGGCTCGGGCAGACGTCCGCCGCCAGCCAGGTGGCCGCCGGCTGCCAGCGCCACGATGATGGATCCGATCAGACCTGTGCGGAACAGCCGGAAGGGAGCGCGCGTCATCGTGTGCAGTCCTTTCCGGATTCCGTGGGGTCTGGTTGTCGCTTAAGTCCCTTAAATCTTACGGGCCGTTGTGACCCGCCACGCCCGCGCGCGGCTGAACCGCCCAATCTGTGGCGGCAGGGCTGCGCCAGCCGTGCAGTGATGGCGGGTGCCTTCGGTCGCCGGCAGTTGCCCCTGCCTGCCCAGTGCGCCGGTACGTACGTGCCGTTATAGCCCTGTGCAGGCATCTTGCCCCGTCCTATACTGGAAATGCCTGCAAAGCGGCACGTTCGTACCGCCAGGGTTCGGACCCGCAGGGTTCGATCCCACAGGTTGGTACGCACACAGGTTCGATCCCGCAGGTTCGTACGCACGAACGCCGGACCCTCGGACGTATCTTGATCAACGGGAGGTGGCCATGGGGAACGCATTTCCGGGCGAACTCGCTGCCGAGGCCCGGGCCCGGCGCGGGTCGCTCCGCCTGAGCCAGCGTGAGCTGGCCGAACTGGCCGGAGTCTCAGAGCGCTTCGTCCGGTTCGTCGAACAGGGAAAACGCACGGTGCAGCTGGACTCCCTGCTGGCGCTCCTGGACACGCTGGGGCTGGAACTCCGGGTCCAGACCCGGACCAGCGCCGCAGCCCGTGCCCTCGCAGGCCCGGTGGCCGGCCTGCGGGCCGACGGTGAACTGCGGGACGGGCCGGAAGCCCGGCCATGAGGCACCGGATCGCGGATATCTACAAGGCCGGCGTGCTGGCGGCCCGGCTGGAGCGGCACGACGGCGGCACCAGGTTCAGCTACCTGCCGGCCTATCTGGCGTCCGGGGGCCCCGCCGTCGCGAGCTCCCTGCCGCTAACGCCGGAACCTGTACTGTCCGCGGCGGGGGCAGCCCCGCCGTATTTCACCGGGCTTCTGCCGGAGGGCCGGCGGCTGAATGCGTTGCGCCGTTCCATCAAGACCAGCGTGGATGATGAGCTGTCCTTGCTCATCGCGGCCGGTGCCAACCCGGTGGGTGACGTGCAGATCGTCGGCCACGGCGAGAAGCTGGACCCGGACGAGCACGCCGTCGAGCTTGACCCCGCAACGCCCGTGGATTTCGAGGCCCTGCTGGGCGACTCCGGGCTGATCGACCCGGTGGCCCTGGCGGGGGTGCAGGACAAGCTGTCCGCTGGAATGATCTCCATGCCGGTGGCCAGCGCCGGCCGGCGCTACATCCTCAAACTCAACGCGCCCGAGTTCCCGCACGTCGTCGAAAACGAGTACGCGATGTTCCGGTACGCGGCGCGGCTGCGGATCCCTCTGAGCCGGGTCCAGCTGATCCGCGACGTCGCCGGGCGGCCCGGGTTGCTCGTGGAACGCTTCGACCGGGTGCCTTTAGCCAGTGGCACTGTGGCCAGTGGCACAGTATCCGGTGGGCCTGTCGCCGGCGTGTCGGGGCCCAAGGCGGCGGCCAGGTCGCCGCGGGCCGTGCAGCGGCTCGCCGTCGAGGACGGTGCGCAGGTGCTGGGCCTCTACCCGGCCGACAAGTACAACGTGGGATACGGGCAGGTGTGCCATGCGCTTGCGGCGTATTGCGCGGCTCCGCTGCCCGCGGTGCGGAACTTGGCCCTCCAGGCGGCATTTGCGTGGCTGACGGGCAACGGCGACCTGCACGCGAAGAACGTTTCCATGGTGCAGCAGCCGGCCGGAGAGTGGTCCATCGCGCCGGTATACGACATCCCGTCCACGGTCGTCTACGGGGACAAGACACTCGCCCTGACCCTGGACGGCAAGCGCACAGGGATTTCCCGGAAGCACTTCCTGGGCTGGGCCGCGGGGATGGGGCTGACTGAACGTGCCGCCGTCCAGGTGCTGGAACTGGCGCTGAAGGCCTCGGAACCGCTGCTGGTGGACCTTCAGGCGGGCACGGCGTTCCGCTCCATGTCCGACGACGGCGCCTCGCCGTTTTCAGCGATGGTCACCCGCGACTGGGTCAAGGAACTCAAACACCGGCGCAGGCTGCTGGCCGGGTGATGCCGCCGGCGCCGGCTCGGCTTGCGCCGGATGCCGTTGCCGGACGGGGTTGCGTGGAGCCTCAGAGGTGCTGGATGCCCGCCCGCTGCATGGCGTCTTTGTAGACCTCGACGTTCTTGGCGAGGAGCTCTTCCTGCTTGGCCGGAGATACCGCGAAGGCGCGGCCGCCAAGTGCGGTGGCCTTGTAGATCTTGACACCATGATTCTTCAGCGAGGAATGGTAGGTCTTCTCGAAAAGCGTCAGGAAGGAGTGGGCGTCCGCGCCGTGCGCAATAACGGCCGAGACGCGCTTGTTGATCTTGAGGAACTGGCGGAAGGGCCGGAGGCCGTCCGTCTTCTCCTGGACGTTCAGGGCCGAGGATGCCTCCGGATCGCGGATCCACGGGTAGGCGTTCCACGGCATCACATAGCGGGGGTCCAGCTCTGCGGCCTCGTAGATGGAGGTGGCGCGGCGGGCGGCTTCATCGTCGTTGAAGTGCGAGACAAAGCCCGATTCGGTGCCCTTGCCCGGGCTGATATGCAGGCTGACGATCCGGCATTCGTCCTCGTCGTGGATGGGGTCGATGTACGGGACCACGGATCCAGGCTTCTTTTCCATGAGTTCGTCACACAGCTGCGTCACGGCGGCGATGTTCGGCTCCTGCAGCAGGGTCTTCTTTTCGTCCCAGTCAATCGTCACGATTTCTCCCTCAGCACTTGGCGTCCAGAATCAGGCGGCTTCCTCCACTCTACGCTTTCGCGGCAGGGGGTGTTTCGGCCGGGACCTATTCGGCCGGGGCTGCGCGGGGGTTTGCCCTGAGTCAACGGCCCTCTGGTGACGGCCGTGAGGCGGGCGTAGGCTTAAAGCGCCTGCAGGTAACCATCTGATGACTCCGGGTTGTTCGGGACACGGAAGTGTCCGAGCCGTCTCTTAGCGAGATCGCGAAGGTACCTGCAGGCCTGACGTCCGCCGCCGCCCAGGTGGTCGGGCGCTTTTCTTTGCCGCTGACATGCTGGATGCGATGAAGCGTGGCGGAGCCGAGGGCAAGAGCCGCGAATGGGACCGGTCGTTTTGCAACGGGCAGCGGAACCCGAAGCCAAGAAGGCCCGTTTATCGAATTCCGTGGTTAGTGAGCCGTGCGCCGAGGAGTTTCTGCGAAAGTAGCGTCATGGACTTCGATATGCAGACGCTCACCGCCGCTGGCTTTACCGGTTTCCGGTCGTTCGCCGAACTCGAGCTCAATGAGATCCCGCAGGCCCCCGGTATCTACGTCGTCCTGATGCCGGAGGGCTTTACGCCCCGGTTTCTGGCGGGAAGCGCCGGAGGTCACTTCAAGGGCAAGGATCCTTCTCTTCCTCAGGCCGTCTTGTCTGCCGAATGGGTAGCCGGGGCTGAGGTCCTCTATATCGGCAAGGCGGGCGGGGGGAAGACGGGTAAGCGCGGCCTTCGCAAGAGGATCCGGGAAATGTCTGACTTCGGACGCGGTGTCCCGGTGGGCCACTGGGGTGGCAGGCTTCTGTGGCAACTCGCAGATTCGCAGGCCTTGATGGTTGCTTGGAAGGAACTGCCCCCGGAACTAGTGAACGCAGCGGAAGCACGTTATCAGCAGGATTTTCGTGCGTTCCACGGCCGGCTGCCGTTCGCCAACCTTGCTCAGGCCCGCATCACAGCGCACTAAGCCAGGCCAGCTTCAGGTGGTTGTTTCCGGCCGCTGCCGCTGCCGCTGCGGCAAGCCTCGCGCGCTTGGGCGCCATGGCGACGTACCGGAGTTTGCGCCGGTGGAGCGATGTGGCCGTTGGGCGAAGCGGCGTGCCCGGCAGGGGTGGCGCTGTGGAGTAGTAGCTGTGGCCTGTCGGTGTCGTCAGCTGGAGCGTGTGGCGGGGGCCGGGTGCGGGGCGTGCTTTCCAGCCGGGGGTTTCTTTGGTGTGGTTGCAGGCTTCGCAAAGTCCGGCGGCGTTGTCCGTGGTGGTCGGGCCGCCGGTGTGCCAGGGAATGATGTGGTCCAGGTGGCGGATGGGCGCGTCGCAGTACGGGGTCCGGCAGGTATCGTCTCTGGCCTGGATGAAGCGGCGGTGCCCGGGCGGGAAGAGCCGGGCGCGGGAGTCCACCCCCACGAGCTCGCCGCTCCCGGGGTGGGTGTAGAGCCGCCGGAGCCAGAGGTTGAACGCGGGGTCATCGCCGCTCCCTCCGGTGCCACCCGGTCCAGGGCGACCACTGTGCCCCGGACCGCCGGACTGGCCGTCACCGTTTCTGTCCGTGTTTCTGTCCGTGTTTGGGGCCGCGGCGCCGGGTGCAGGGGGACCACTGTATCCCGGGGGACGGCCGGGTCCGGGGGGACGGCCGCCTTCACCTCTGTGTGCACCCCTTGTGCCGTTGATGAGGGTGCGGGCCCAGCCGGCGGGGACGGTCCCGTAGCCGGGCAGGACGGCCGGTTCGGAGTCTCCCTGGAAGAGGGTGCGGTCGGTGATGACGAGCTGGATCTCGACCCCGGTGATCCCGCCCGGGGTGCCGGTGGTGCGTTCGACCAGGGCATCGGCCATCAGCTGCCCGCGGCCCCTCGGGTCCCCGGCGGCACGGAGGGTGTCGGCGTGCCCGCTCAACGCCTTGTAGACGGCGACGCCGGCGGTCACGGGCAGCAGCGCGGTCAGGCAGGTCATCGCATCGGGGGCCGGGCGGAGACTGACACGCCGCTCACTGGCGGCGTGGGCGGCGCGTTCGGTGACGGAGCGGGGGTCACGCCGGTACGCGGCGGTGCGGGCCGCGGCGACCAGGGACCGGTCACCGGCCCCGGCGAACGTCCCGGCGTCGGGCGCCAATTCCTCGTCGACGGCGGCCCGGTCGGCGGCGGTCAGGCAGGCGGTTTCGCGTACGAGCAGGGTGGCGCGCCATTCGTTCAGCTGCCCGGTTTCCAGGGCGGTGAGGGTGTGCGGCATCTCGGTCACGAGGGCTTTGGCCAGGCCCAGGAGCCGGCCGCCCCTGGCGGGGGATTCGTGCCGGGCCAGGGCGATCTGCGCGCCGATCCCGGCGCCGAGATTCTCGGGCGGGACCCCGAGCCGGGCTTGTTCGCGGCGTTGGAGCAAGTCGAAGGCCACGGCGTGCCGGGCCTGCCGGGCTGCCATGGCGGACTTCAGGTCCTCCAGGTCCCGGATCTCGTCGATCAGTGCGGCAGCGCTGTCCGGGGCCGGGAGGAAGGCCAGGATCCGGGCCAGTTCAGCGACGGTCCCCGCAGTTGCCGGTGCCGGGTCTGCCGGAATCGTCTCGGGCCCCTGATTGCCGTCCATGAGTTAAGTGTCCCTGCGGGCTATGACATTTATGGCCCTCCGGAGCCGTTCCACCGCTTCGGAAGCCATCGGCGACCTTCCAGATCCCAATGTCACTCCCGAAACGCTGCCCAGGAAAACGTCGAGCTGAAGACGCGTCCGCAACGCGTCGAGCGCAGAGTGAAACTCGTCAAGCCGTCGGTATTGCTCGATCATCCCGGCGCAATCTTCGGCCTGACGCAGGTCCCGGAGTACGCGGGAGCAGAATGCGAGCAAATCCTGGACGCCGCCGTCACTGCTCCCGGCGCGGCCGAGGCCGTAGTCGCCGTCTCCCGCCGGAACCACTTCGGGCCCCTGATTGCCGTCCATGAATCCAGTCTCCTCCGGGGATCGGACATTAATAGGGCAACCAGAAGGAGGCCGCGAGGTTAGCGGGATTGGTGGGATTCGTTGGCGGTTGTGGAGGTGTGGCCCCGAGATCCCGGCGTCCGAGGACCCACACCCGAGCGCACCGCCCCTGTCTCAAAAACGGGCACGGGTCCATCATGGGAGAGGGCGTTAGCTCTGCGCCCCAGGCGGAACCGGGCGGAGGATTGTCCATGAACCAGAGGGAATCTATCGCGACGAGTATCAGCTCGCTGCCTTCGGACCGCCGCTCGTTACTTAAAGCCGTCGGCGTCGGCGCCGCGGGTATAGCGGGCATGCCGCTGCTGGCCGCCTGCACGGCCCAAAGTGCCCCCGCCGGTACCGGAAGCAGTGCCTCCGGCGGCTCCGGTGCGCCGTCGGCGTCTCTGCTTCCGGCGCCGGAACCGCAGGTCAAACCGCTCCTGGACCAACAGAAGGTCAACGCCGCCTTGGCAAAGCTGGACGGGATGGTCCAGGGCGTGATGGAGAGTACCGGTGTTCCCGGAGTCGCCGTGGCCGTGGTCTACCAAGACCAAATGGTGTACGCCAAGGGCTTCGGCGTGCGGGAATCGGGCCGGCCCGAGACAGTGGACGCGGATACCGTTTTTCAATTGGCCTCGGTGTCCAAACCCTTGGCCTCCACGGTGGCGGCCGTGGCCGTGGGCCGCAAGGCCATCTCCTGGACGGAACCGGTGATCAACCACACCCCCGGCTTCGCCCTGAAAGACCCCTACGTCACGCGGAACGCCACGGCGGCCGACCTGTTGTCACATCAAGGCGGCCTCAGTACGGGGGCGGGCGATCTGTTGGAAGACCTCGGATTCGACCAGTCCTATATTCTCAGCCACCTCAACCAGCAGCCGCTGGACTCCTTCCGGTCGAGCTACAACTACAGCAACTTCGGCTACACGGCTGGTGCGCAGGCTGTCGCCGATGCCATGAACAAACCCTGGGCAGACCTCGCCGAAGAAGTCTTGTTCAAGCCCCTGGGCATGTCATCCACGAGCTATCGCCACGCGGACTACCAAAAGGCAACGAACAAGGCACTGATCCACGTCCCAGCCGGTAACAAGACCTGGGTGGCCAAATACACCCGGGATGCCGACGCCGAAGCACCCGCCGGCGGGGCCAGTTCCTCCGTGCGCGACCTGGCGCGCTGGATCCGCCTGCAGCTCGCCAACGGCAGCTTTGAGGGAAGCAAGGTCATCGATCCGGACGCGCTTGGTGTCACGCATGTCCCGCACGCCGTGTCGGGCCCACCGGCGACGCCGGGCGCCCGCACCCGCTTCTACGGCTTGGGCTGGAACGTCTCCTACGACGACCACGCCCGGCTCATGCTCGGGCACTCGGGGGCCTTCAACCTTGGTGCCGCGACCGCCGTCTCACTGCTCCCCGGCGAGCAGCTGGGCATTGTGGCCCTGACCAATGGCCGGCCGCAGGGCATCCCCGAAGCGATCTGCGCCGCATTCCTGGACACGGCCCAGAACGGCGCCCCGACAGTGGACTGGATCGGATTCACCTCGGGCGTCTTCCAGAAGATCGATGAGTCGGAGAAGCCAAAAGTTGACTATTCCAAGGCACCGGCCCAGGCCAAACCGGCGCAGGGCAACAATTTCTACATCGGCAGTTACGCGAACTCCTACTACGGCCCGCTCACCGTCGCGGTGGAGAACGGCGTGCTGACCCTTGAGCTGGGCCCGGCCGGCAGGACCACCAAGTTCCCGCTCACTCATTTTGACGGCGACACCTTCAGCTTTGAATCAATCGGCGAGAACGCCAACGGTCTTGCCGGGGCAATCTTCGCCCCCGGCGCGGACGCAGCCCCTGGTGCGGACGCCGCAGCCGGAGGCGGCACGGCTTCGAGCGTCAGGCTCGATTTCTACGATCAGACCGGGCTGGGCACCTTCACCCGCGGCTGAGCCCGGACTTCAGTGAGTGAGCTTCTTCCGTAAGCTTCAAAGGAACGCCACGAGCCCCGATCCAAGGAACCCATGCCCATCAACACACAGTCGCTGAAACAGGACGGCTTCACCGGTTTCCGGCCGCTCCGGGACCTTGACATCAACCGGATCCCGCAGAAGCCCGGGATCTTCGCGGTACTGCGGCCCGAGGGCTTCCGGCCCCAGTTCCTGGCCAGGAGCACCGCCGGCATCTTCAAGAAGAAGAACCCCACCCTCAAGACGGACTCTCTCGACGCCGAATGGGTGGACGGCGCCGATGTCCTCTTCGTGGGCAAAGCCGGCCCCGGAAGCAAGGGCAACCGCGGACTGCGCCGGCAAATCCAGGAATTCGTCGATTTCGGCGAAGGCAAGCCGCCGGGCCACTGGGACGGGCGGCTCATCTGGCAGCTCGCCGTGCCCGGGTCCCTGATCATCGCGTGGAAAGAGTTGCCCGTTGAGCAACTCAACGCGGCCGAAGCCCGGTACCATGCCGCATTCATCGAAGTATACGGCCGCCTGCCGTACGCCAACTTAGTCCAGGCCCGCGTCAAAGGTGCTTAGCCGCCGTACGTGAACCGTCCCCCCACTAACGTGGCGGCCACCGGCATGGCCGCAAAATCCGCATCCGACACGGTCAGGGGGTCAGCGTCGAGCACTGCAATATCGGCGGGGTCCCCGACCCGGAGACGGCCGCGACCGCGGGTCGAGGCCGCGAGGGCCTCCTGCCGTGTGAGAGCCTGCTCGGCATGCCACGGCCCGCGGCCATCCAGCCGGTCCCGCGCCGTGGCAGCGGACATGGCAATCCACGGATCCAGGGGGGCCACCGGAGCGTCCGAGCCCAAGGCGAGAGTCGCCCCGGCGGTCAGCAATGAACGGAGCGGGAAGGACCGGTCCGTGCGCCCCGGCCAGTTCGCCTCGGCGGCGTCCCGGTCATCGAGGGCATGCGCAGGCTGGACGCTCGCGGTCACGCCCAACCGGCCGAAGCGGGCGAAATCCTCGCTCCGGACAAACTGGGCATGCTCCACCCGTCCGGCGAGGCCCGCCGCCTCAAACGCATCCAAGGCGACTTGGTTGGCCGCGTCGCCGATTGCGTGGACCGCCGGCACAAAACCCGCCTGCCGGGCCCGGACCAACAGGGCGAGCAGCTCCGCCTCGCTCACGGTAAGCAGCCCGTGGCCGCCGTTCGGATACGGGTCCACGCAATACGCTGTGCGGGTATTGAGCGAGCCGTCGATCAGCACTTTCAGGGGGCCCACGCTGAGCAGCCCGCCACTGCCGGCCACCGCCAAACCTGTCCGCAGCCCCTCTGCCACGGCCCGGTCCAGGTCCTGCGGATAGACGCCCGCTTCAACCCGCAGGGCAGCGAAGCCGCCGGAGATCCTCCGCAGCCAGGCGTCGCGGTTCCACGTCATCTCGAAGTCCACGATCCCGACCACGCCCCGCGCGGCCGCAGCCTGACCTGCCTGCCGCACCCACGGATCCACCACCGCGTCCGGCAGCTGGCCAAGCTCCCGGGTCACGGCGAACGCCGGTTCTTCCCGGAGCAGGCCGCCCGCATCCACCGGCATTCCGTACTGTTGGGCCGCTGCGGAGTTGAGCCAGACACAGTGGAGGTCGTGGCTGATCAGGGCCGTAGGCCGGCCGCGCGTCACGCCGTCCAGGAGGTCCAGGCTGGGCAGGTCATGCCAGATGGCGTCGCGGAAACCGACGCCCACCAGCGTCTGGACGGGACCCGGAGCTCCGGCGCCGCTTCCGGTCCCGGTGCTAGTGTCCCCGGCGATATGGGCCCCGACGACGGCGGCCGCCTCGCGCGCCGAGCCGGCTCTGGAGAGGTCAAGCCGGTTGGAGGCCAGCGCCCACTGCGTCATATGAACGTGCTCATCCCACAGCCCAGGAATGACGTAGCGGCCCTCCAGATCCACCACCCGGGTTGCAGCGGGGAGCGCA
The DNA here is from genome assembly GCF_056398725.1 of Arthrobacter sp. 01T425. Classification (NCBI taxonomy): domain Bacteria; kingdom Bacillati; phylum Actinomycetota; class Actinomycetes; order Micrococcales; family Micrococcaceae; genus Arthrobacter; species Arthrobacter sp. 01T425. Next base: position 31,523 of record NZ_JBFTPY010000025.1, read on the forward strand.
CCCGAGCCCGGGCGCGACGGGATGATCGCCGACACGGCCCCGGCGCGAAGATGAACGTCGAAGCATATTTCCTCCCCGGGGTGCCGCACGGAGGCCAGCACGAGATCCGGGGGTCGGCACGGATCGAGCGGATCAGACATAGGAACAGGCTAGGCGGGCGACGCCGCAGGACCCAACAGGCGCACACGGGACTTTCGCCCCTTACCTCTGCCACGAGCGCCCCCCAAGCTGAATGTGTGGGGAGGTTGCTGCACGGCCAGTTGGGGGACGTGTCGAGCGAAGAACCACTTCACGTAAACACGGCACGGGTCTCACCGCGAATTGGGGAAGGAAATGGCGTTTGCACTTTCCGGCTTCAGCAGGAAAAGGCAGGAGACCACGGCCACATGAGTATCCATCACCATTCGGGGGACCCTAAACTCAAGGTGCTCATCCGCCTGAACGCCGACGCCGAAACAGCTCGGATCGACGTGCATGGTGTGGTGACCGTGGCCAACGTGCGGGCACTGTACGTCGTTTGCCGCCGCGTCACAAGCAAGCTTCCCGGATTCGAACTCGTGCTCGACCTCGCCCATGCCCGGGTGTCGGCCGCCGCGATCGAGGAACTCCGTGAGCGTGCCCGCGCCTCGTTGCTGTATTCGGGAATCGATGGCACGGAGACTCCGTGCCGTCTGCGCCTCGTGGACCCGCTGGTCATCCTCAAAACCAAGGAGCACGTATGAAAGCCCTCGTCTATGGCGGTCCCGGGGAGAAATCGTGGACCGAGGTCCCCGATCCCACAATCCAGAATCCCAGCGATGTGATCGTCAAAGTGGACACCACCACCATCTGTGGGACCGATCTGCACATCCTCAAAGGCGACGTCCCCGCGGTGACCAAGGGCCGCATCCTGGGCCACGAAGGGGTCGGCACCATCACGGAGATCGGCGCCTCCGTGACCAGCCTCAAGGTCGGGGACCGCGTCATCATTTCGTGCATCAAGTCCTGCGGGCACTGCGCCAACTGCAAGACAGGCCTGTACTCCCATTGCCTGGGGGAGGAAGGAACCTCCGGCATCGGATGGGTATTCGGACATCTGATCGACGGCACGCAGGCCGAGTTCGTCCGCGTCCCCTATGCAGAGAACTCCCTGCACCTCCTGCCTGAGGGAGTCAGCGACCAGCAGGCCGTCATGCTCTCCGACATCCTCCCCACCGGCTTTGAGATCGGCGTGCAGTACGGCCGGGTCAAGCCCGGCGACACGGTCGCCGTCATCGGCGCGGGCCCCGTGGGACTTGCCGCGATCTCCACCGCCGGCCTCTACGGCGCCGCCACGATCATCGCCGTCGACCTCGACGCGAACCGGCTCGAGAAATCCCGCGAATTCGGAGCCACCGACGTGGTCCTCTCATCCGATGCCGACTGGAAGGAGCAGCTCATGCTCCTGACCGACGGGCAGGGTGTGGACGTGGCGATCGAGGCCGTGGGCGTCCCGGCGACCTTCACGATGTGCACCGACATCGTGCGTCCCGGCGGCACCGTGGCCAACGTGGGCGTGCACGGCAAAGCCGTGGAACTGCACGTCGAAGACCTCTGGATCCGGAACATCAACATCAGCATGGGCCTGGTGAATACCAACACCACCCCCATGCTGCTCAAGCTCGTGGCACAGCAAAAGATCCCCGCGGACAGTTTCGCCACCCACCACTTCACCTTTGACGAGTTCATGGAGGCGTACGACACTTTCGCCCGCGCCGCGGAGACGAAGGCCCTCAAAGTCGTGATCACGGCATGAACGCGCTCGTTGTCCTCCACGCCGGCAGTGCCGGCGCGATCGACGAAGCCAAGCCGTTCGTGATCCCGCTCGGGCGGTAGCGGCCCGGGCCGCCAGCTTCCGGAAGCCACGTCCGGCCGGGCGTGGCAAACGGACCATCTGAAAGGACGGCGGCCATGAAGGCAGGCCGGATTGTCATGCTGGTGATCGGCTCGCTGTGCGCGCTGGTCGGTTTGGGACTGTTGGCGGGCGCCGGCTTTGCGGGCTGGGTCAACTACCAACAACGTGACGGCAGGTACTTCATCACGCCGTCAGCGCCTTTCTCAGGCAATTCCTACGCGCTGACGACCCCCCGGCTGGACCTCATGACCGGCGGCGGCGTGGACGACGGCGTTCCGGTGGACATTGCGGGCAGCGTGCTGCTCCGCGGTTCCTCCACCGACCCCGGCAAGGAAATCTTCATCGGAATTGCCCCGCGGGCCGACGTCGCGACGTACCTGGCCGGTGTCCGGCGCACCGAAATCGTCGACGTCAGGTTCAACCCCTTCCGAGCGCAGTACCGCGAAGTGGCCGGCTCCCAAATCCCGTCCAATCCGGCGCAGCAGACCTTCTGGGCCGCGACTGCCACAGGCCCGGGGGAACAGGAACTGACCTGGGACCTCCGCTCCGGGTCCTGGGCAGTGGTGGTCATGAACGCCGACGCGACGTCTCCGGTGAGCGTGAATCTGCAGGCAGGGGCACGCACAGACCTGCTCCTGCCGGTGTTCATCGGTCTGCTGATCGGCGGGCTTGTGATGCTGCTGATCGGCGTGCCGCTGATAGTGCTGGGCGCCGTTGGACTCGGCCGTGGCGGCCCGGGCCAAGGCGGGACGGGCAGCGGTGTCCCTCCCGGGCACTTGCCGGCCCAGCCCGGCCAGCCGTATCCCGCGGGTCCCTACCCGCCCAGGGCCACCCCCGGCCAGCAGAACAGTGCGGCCCCGCCGGGTGCCGTGGCGGCCTATGCTGCCCCGCCGGGGACTCCGTATCCGGTGGCGCCGGGTGCTACGACCCCGTATGTGTACCCCGCCCGCCTCCACGGCTACCTCGACCCGAACCTGTCACGGTGGATGTGGCTCGTGAAGTGGTTCCTGGCCATCCCGCACTTCATCGTCCTGTTTATCCTCTGGTTCGCCTTCGGAGTGGTCACGATTGTGGCGTGGTTCGCGATCCTGTTCACGGCGCGCTACCCGCGCTCGCTGTTCAATTTCAGTGTCGGTGTGATCCGCTGGAACTGGCGTGTGGCCTTCTACGCGTTCAGCGCGATCGGCACGGATGTCTATCCCCCCTTCACCCTGGCCCGCACCGATTACCCGGCGGACTTCGACGTCGATTATCCCGAACGGCTGTCCCGCGGCCTGGTGCTGGTGAAGTCCTGGCTGCTGGCCATTCCACATCTGCTGCTTATCAGCCTGCTGACGGGGACCGCGAGGACGTGGGAGTACCGGGACGGCGAGTGGGTGCAGCAAGGTGTGGGCATCTCCCTCCTGGGGCTGCTGGTCCTCATCGCCGGCGTGATCCTGCTGTTCACGGGCCAATACCAGCGGGGGCTCTTCGACCTCCTGCTTGGCCTGAACCGCTGGATCTACCGCGTTATCGCCTACGTTGCCCTCATGCGGGACGAATATCCGCCGTTCCACCTTGATATGGGTCCGGTCGATCCGGGCGAGCTGCCGGTGCCTGCATACGCCGGACCCGCGCTCGGAACCGGAGGGCCCGCCCCCGGACCCGCTGCCGGACCCGTCGGGCCCGGACCCGCTGCCGGACCCGTCGGGCCCGGACCCGCCCCCGGACCAGGACCCGGGCCCGCGCCCGGACCCGGAGGACCAGCCACCGGACCCGGAGGGCCGCCCAGAAGCTAATGCCGCGCTGCGCCCGGTCCTCTTGCCACCCGCCCTCCGCAAGAACATAGTTGAGGGAATTCACGTACTCCGCGGCACTAGGCAGGCGACCATGGTGAACATCGGGATTCCGGAAAACGGCATGCTTCACGGCAAGACCGCCCTGATCTATGGCGGCGGCGGGGCGGTCGGCGGGGCGGTGGCAAGGGCTTTCGCGGCCGACGGCGCCACAGTGCACATTGCCGGAAGGACGGAATCGCGGCTGGAAAAAGTAGCCAATGACATTCGCGAGGCGGGCGGCACAGCCGAAACCGCCGTCGTCGACGCCCTGGACGAAGAGCAAGTGGATGCCTTCGTAAGCCGGGTGGCGAAGAAGAGCAAGAGGATCGACATCTCCTTCAACGTGATCTCATTCGGCGACATCCAGCAGCCACTCATGGAGATCGATGTGGATGACTTCACCCAGCCCATCACCCTGGCCGCGCGGACGCACTTCCTGACCACCCGCGCGGCCGCCGCCTACATGGTCAAGCAACGCTCCGGCGTCGTGCTCATGTTCGGCGGCTCGGGCCCCCAGACGATCCCCGGCCTGGGCGGTTTCAAGGTGGCGCTCGACGCGATGGAAGGACTGCGCCGGCAATGGGCCCTGGAACTGGGAAAACACGGCATCAGGGTGGTCACCATGGTCACCGGCGGCATTATCGAAACCATCCCGTGGCAGGCCGAGGGCCGCGAAGAGATCGTAGTGGAGATTGCCAGGGCCGCGCATTTGAACCGGACGGCCACGCTGACGGACGTCGGTAACGTGGCCTCCTTCATCGTCTCGGACAAGGCGGCGGCCATCACGGACGCGACCGTCAACATCTCCGCCGGCGCGATCGTGGACTACTGACGCCTTCGATCCGTCGTCCGCCTCGGCGGACAAGGTCAAGGTGCTCACCGGCTACGAGGGATGCTGAGGCCTGCCCCGGGCGCCCGGCCAGGCACGGGCCCGGCGTCTTCCAAGAAATGGTATCTATCATGAGCCCGTGCCGCCCCTTGATGTAGTCCTCACCGCCTGGCAGATCGACTGGGCCGCCGCCGCCCTGATCGGCGGCTCGGCGTTGCTTTATGCGCTGGGCCTGAGGGCCGCGGCGGCGCGCGGGCACCGCCATCCCGGGTGGCGGACGCTGGCGTTCTATGTTCTGGGCCTTGGGTCCCTGACAGTGCTGACGTGCGGGTTCCCTGGCGTCTACAGCGCGCAGCTCCGGTGGGCCTTCACGCTCAAGATTTCCCTGTTGCTCTTCGTGGTGCCGCTGCTGATCGGCCTGGGAAAACCCATCTCCCTCGCCCGTGCGGCCCTGCCGCCGCGCGGCGTCGGCCGGCTGAACAGGGCGCTCGCGCACAGCGCGGTGCGGTTTGCCGGCAACTCCATGGCCGCCCCGCTCCTGGGCCTTGCCCTCTTCGCCACCTTCCTGACTCCGGCGTTCTATACCCTCCGCACAGCCGCTTGGGCCGAGGCGCTCCTGACGGTCGGGGTCCCGCTGCTTGGCATGATGATGGCCCTGCCGATCATCGAGGACGCGGACTTCCGCCGCTCCAGCGCGTTCTTCATCATGGAGTTCGTGTTTGTTTTCATCGAGCTGCTGGTCGATGCCGTGCCCGGGATCCTGCTGCGCCTCAACGGCCAGGTGCTGGATCACGTCGCAACGACGCCGTCTGCGCTGGGCTGGTTCCCCAACGCCCTGCGTGACCAGCAGCTGGCGGGGGACGTCCTGTGGTTCATCTGCGAAATTGTCGACTTGCCCCTGATCATCCTGATGTTCATCCGCTTCTCCCGCAGCGACAAACGCGAGGCCCGCGGCTTTGACGAGCTCACGGATTCCCAGCTCGATGAACTGAATGCGGAGCACCTGCGGCGCGGCCGCTAAGTCCCCGCGCCCCGGGTGGGGGCGCTATGCCACGCTGACCTTGATCCGCTGCACCACGTTGTTGCCCATGCCCTGGTAGTTCCATTCCGGTTCCAGCGGCTGGACCGCGCCGCTGGCATCCGTGGCACGGCAGGAGAGCTCGTGTTCGCCCGGATCGGCCACCCACGGCATCGACCACGCACACCACGCGAACGGCGCTGCCGGGTGCTCCAGATGGGCCGCTGCCCACTTTCCGTCGATTCCGACGTCGACGCGCTGCACGGCGCCTTGCCCGGACCAGGCCCGGCCGGTGAGCATCACCGGTCCCGGGGGCAGGATCCGGCTCCGGGTGAAGAAATCCGGGACCCCCGGGGGCATCATGAGCGAGCGGACCTTGATCCAGGTGACCGGGGTTCCGGGATCCTCGGCGTCATGCTGGTAGCGGTACGCCACTGCCTGCTGGAAACCGTCATAGGGCTTGGTCAGAACCTTGATCGAGGTCAGCCACTTCACGCTCGCCATGCCGTACCAGCCGGGCACCACAAGCCGGAGCGGATAGCCGTGCTGAGGCGGCAGGTCTGCGCCGTTCATCCGGTAGGCGAGCACGACGTCGGGGCGCAAGGCCTCCTCGATCGGCAGGCTGCGCGCGTACTGCTGGGCGACGCCGCCCTGGCTGCCGGCGTCGGCCCCGGTGAAGAGCACCTCCACGGCGTCGTCCTCCACTCCGGCCCGCGTCAGCAGGTAGGCGAGCGGGACACCGGTCCACACGGCGGTCCCCACGCCCTCGAGTACCCACGGCTGGCTCAGTGGGCGGGGCCGCAGGAGGGACCGGCCGTTGCCGGCGCACTCCAGGGTGACCGGGAGGGTGATGCTCGGTGCCCGGAGCAAGGCCCGCAGGCTCAGTTCGAAGGACCGCTGCACGGCGCCGCCGATCCACAGATGCCAGTGATCGGCGTCGATGAACGGGATGTCGAAGTGCGTGAGCACGTAGTGCAGTCCGGGCGGTGTGGTGTCGCTCCGCAGGGCCTCGAGCGGCATGGAATGGTTCCGCACGGCGAGCTGGAGTTCCTCCGCCGTCAGCGGGCCGTGGCTCGGTTCGCCGGGATGCGCCCGGGGTTGTCCGGCCTGCCGGCGCGGACTCTTCAGGACAGAAGAGTGTCTGGACATTTGCTTTGGCATGGCATGCCGCGATTCTTTCCGGACCGGCCCGGTCCCGCTCCTGTGAAGGACCCGCCGGTTTTAGTAGGTATCACCTGGTCTCAGGTCTACGCCGCAGCCCGGAAACCGTCAACACCGGGACGCGCCGGTCCCGTCCGTTCCGGTCCCGTCTCTTCCGGTCAAGGGGCTACAGCGTGTGCGCCTCGGCCAGGAACTGCGCCAGGCTCAGCGGTTCCCGGCCCGTCAGCTCATGCACTGCCGACGTCGGACCGGCGAGTTCGCCGGCGGCGATGGCCGTGTAGGTGCTCACCCAGGCGTCCACCTGCCATGGCGGGGCGCCGTACGAGGCACGGGACCCGTAGGCCTCCGCCAGGGTCTCGTTGTGGAAGGTGATGGCCCGGCCGGTTCCGGCGGTCAGGAGTTCGGCGGCGCGGGCCAGCGAGATGTCTTCCGGGCCGGTCAGGTCATAGGTCCGTCCCACATGCAGGGACGGGTCCCGCAGTACGGTGACGGCCGAGCGGGCAATGTCTGACCGCGCCACGGCAGCCATGACGCCGTCTCCGGCGGGGCCGCGGATCACGCCGTCCTCGCCGGCCAGCAGCGGCAGGAAGTCCAGGTAGAAGTTGTCCCGCAGGAACGTGTAGTCCATGCCGGAGGCCTTGATGCGCTCCTCCGTCGCGAAGTGGTCCCGGCCCAGTGTGAACGTGGAGTCCGGCGCCGCGCCGAAGAACGAGGTGTACACGATGTGCTGGACGCCCGCTGCGGCCGCGGCATCGACGAAGGCGTAGTGCTGCTGCAGCCGGTCCTCGGCCTCGGCTGCGGAGACCATGAACAACGTTTTCGCCCCGGAAAGCGCCGTCTTCGCCTGCTCCGGCTCGGCGTAGGTGGTGACGAAGGGGACGGCGCCTTCGAGCTCAGGTGCCCGGGCGGCGTCCCGCACCAGGAGCCGTTGCTGGCTGCCGGCCTGGGCCAGCAGCCTGGCCACCAGGGCGCCCAGCTGGCCGGTGGACCCGGTGACGGCAAGCTCGGGAGCGTTGGTCATGGCCTAGGCCTCGCGGGAGGCGGGCGATTTGGTCTGCGCGGGGTCGCGTTCGGCCAGTGAGCCGATGACGGCGTCGATCTTGTCCATGATCACCGCGTCCAGCTTCACGCCGGCTGCCGCGACGTTTTTCTCGATCTGCTCCGGCCGGGACGCGCCCATGATCGCGGAGGCCACGTTCTTGTTCTGCAGCACCCAGGCGATGCTGAGCTGCGCCATGGTCAGCCCGGCCTCCTCCGCGATCGGCTTGAGCTGCTGGACGCCGGTGAGGACCTCGTTGGACATCCAACGCTCGATCATCCGTGAACCGCCCTTGGAGTCCGTGGCGCGGCTGCCCTCAGGGGCAGGCTTGCCGGGGTGGTACTTGCCGCTCAGCACGCCCTGGGCAATCGGGGACCAGACAATCTGGGATAGGCCCAGTTCTTCCGACGCCGGAATCACCTCGGCCTCGATCACCCGCCACAGCATGGAGTACTGAGGCTGGTTGGAGATCAGCTGGAAGCCCAGTTCCTTGGCGAGGGCATGGCCGTCGCGGATCTGGTTGGCCGTCCACTCGCTGACCCCGATGTACAGGGCCTTGCCCTGCCGCACGATGTCCGCGAAGGCCTGCATGGTCTCTTCCAGCGGCGTCTCGTAGTCGTAGCGGTGTGCCTGGTAGAGGTCCACGTAGTCGGTCTGCAGCCGGGTGAGGGAGCCGTTGATGGATTCCATGATGTGCTTGCGGGACAGGCCGAGATCGTTGTGGCCCTTGGGCCCGGTGGGGCCGAAGACCTTCGTGAAAATTTCCAGCGACTCGCGGCGCTCGTCCTTCAAGGCTGCTCCGAGGACCGTCTCCGCCGCTGTGTTGGCGTACACGTCGGCCGTGTCGAAGGTGCTGATACCGGCGTCGAGCGCGGCCCGGACGCACTGGGTGGCGACATCGTTCTCCACTTGGGAGCCATGGGTCAGCCAGTTGCCAAACGTGATTTCTGAAATCTTGAAGCCGCTGTTCCCGAGGTATCTGAATTCCATGGGTTCCAACGTAGCGGACTTGCCTGCCCGGGGTAAGGGCTCAGCCGGCCTTGCGTTCCTGGACCGGCTGTTTGGCCTTCCCGGCCGGCGGAGTGCCGCGCAGCGCCACGAGCGATCCGGTGTCCAGCAGGGACTTCGCTGCGGGCATGGGCGGCTTTTTGAACGCCCGCGGGACGGAGCCAAGTGTTCCATTGGTGTCCGTGGCAGACTGCACGAGGGCAGAGACTTCTGTGATGTCCTGTGCCGGTGCCAGGGGGTCGGGCAGGTCCCGGACGGTGACCCGTACGGCGGGTCCGGCCTCGGCCCTGGCCCTCGCGGCGGCGCGGGCATCTGCCCGGGCCACGGCGGCCGCCCACTCCGGGGACAGTGCGGGTTCCTTTTTGGCTGCATTCCGGGCGGGGCGTGCGGGCTTCGCTGCCTTTGCCGGCCGGTGCGGCGCCGGCTCTTCCCCAGCCCCATTTTCCCGTGATACCGGGGTTCCGCGGACGAGCCCGGCGACGGCCAAGACAACGACTGCCGCCAGCCGGCCGATCCCTGCGAGCACGAGGGTGGCGGCGAAGACCAGGAAGAGGCCGAGGAACATGAAGAACGCCACGCCGAGGGTCCCGAAAAAAGTCAGGTTCAGCGCAATGGTCGTTGGATCTTCCATGTCACCTCTCCTTGCCGGCCTGCTTCAGCGTGGTCCCTGCCGCTAGCACGCGGCGGGCAGGAGCCCCCTTAACAATACGTACTTTTCGCTGGCCCCGTGCCGCCCCCGGCAGTCGTGGCGAATATGTGTCGAAGCCGTTATCCGCGGGCGGGGCACGGGCCCCGCCGGCCGGGCGTCTATAGTCGGAGACAGCCCCGCCGGCGTCGTCCGGCCCGCCGGAAGGACACCTTGTGACGCACGCCGCAGCAGCCGATTCCGAGCCCGCCGGAGCATCTGGCACGGACCGCTCCGTGAGTATTCCGGAAGCGGCATATTTCGCGCCGTATGAGGGGAACTGCCCGTGCCTGTCGGGCGAGGCGTATGTGCACTGCTGCGGCCGGTTCCATCGCGGGGACGCCGAGGCGCCCACGGCGGAGCAGCTTATGCGCTCCCGGTACAGCGCCTTCGTGGTCCACGACGAGGGGTACCTGCTCCGGACCTGGCACCCGGACACTCGGCCCGCTGAGCTGGAGTTTGATTCCGGCATGCAGTGGCGACGCCTGGACATCCTCTCCACCAGCCGCGGCGGCCCGCTGGACAGCGAAGGCACGGTGGAATTCGCGGCGCACTATCGGCACGAGGGCGAACGCGGCCTGCACCGCGAAACCAGCCGCTTTGTGCGGGTGGACCGGCGCTGGTACTACGTAGATGGCGTCGTTGCCGGCTGAGCCCTCCGGGGCTGACGCCGTCGCGGCTAGGGGCGCCCGGCTGAGTTGTCCCTGACGGGGTGGTTCTCAACCGTTGCTGCCGGGCTGAAGCCGGCCCGATCCACCCTGCGGTGGAAACGCATTCCCGCGAGGCCGCCCAGCACTGCGCCCACCAAAGCCACCGCGGCCACGACGATCGCCGCGATGATGCTCAGGGTGTTCAATTCGCCCTCGTTGATCGGGATCCGCGGGAAGCTGTTCAGGTTGGCCAGGATGTTGAAGCGCTGCCCGGCGACCAGGCCCAGCACGGCGACGACGATCGCGGCGATCAGGGCCCAGATCCAGACCATGAAGCCCTGCCTGGCGCCGTTGAAGCGGGCCATGCGCCCGGCGACGTATCCGCCGCAGTAGTAGGCGACCAGGAGGATCACGAGCAGCACGATGATGCCGGTCAGCCCGACCGTCTGATTGCTGGAGGCCTGGTCGACGGCGTCGTTCACATCGGTGTTGGTGGCCAGACCTACGGCGGTACCGCCGGCAGCGACCAGCGCGGTGAGCAGCACGGCCGTACCCGTGGCCGTCAGCCAGCCGAAGAATGCCGAGCCGACCTTGATGCCGCCGAACTGTTCCTTCTCGCGGGCCACTACCGTCTCGCGCGTGGGGATCTCTTCCACGACAGTGTCGTGAACAGCATCGCGGACCGGTGCGTCGCGGACGGGGTCGTCGTGGCGGACTGCTGTCACCGGGCGGGTTGTGGCGTCGTCCTGCGCGGCGTGTTGTGTCGTCTTGTCGTCGGGGCCTGCGGTGCTGCTCATGAGGGCTGCTCACTTTCGCTGAATGACCGGGCGCACTGGAGACGCCGGTCTGGCGTCAACCTAACCACGGCGGAATCCGGTTAGCAAGGATGCTTACTATCCGTGGCGACGGCCCGTCAGCGGTACTTGCGGTGCAGGTCCTCCCGGACGGAGGCGCGCCGGCTGGCGTCCGCGATCCATGGACCGGTCCCTTCAGACTGGTCGAGGATTCCGGCTTCCAGCCAGGTGTAGTCCCCGGCCAGTGTCTTGCGGGCCAGGGCATGGTCGGCGTCGTCGGTGTTCCGCCACAGCCGGTCGAAATATTCGTCGACGCGAACACGGGCCTGTTCGCAGTACGCCTCGGCGAGTTCGTACGCGGAGGCGCCGCGTTCCGGCTGCGTCCGCAGCAGCATCTCGGCGCGCGAACAGCAGGCTGCCATGGCAAACAGCTCCGCACCGATGTCCACGATCCGGCCCAGGAACGCCTGCTTGTGCTCAAGTTTGGCCTGCCAGCGGCCCATCCCGTAGAAGGTCTGCCGGGCGAGGCGCCGGGAGGAGCGCTCCACGTAGCGCAGCTGTTTCGCGAGCCGGCCGAAGTCGCTGTAGGAGCGCGGGTCCATGCCGGCGCCGGCCACGAGTTTGGGCAGCCACTTCGCGTAGAAACCGGAGGCGCCGACGGCGGCCTTCGCCTTGTCGGAGAGGCGGGCATCCTCCGAGGCGAGGTCTCCCGCGGCCGCCAGGTGCGCGTCCACGGCCTCGCGGGCGATCAGCAACCTCATGATTTCCGAGGACCCCTCGAAGATCCTGTTGATTCTCATGTCGCGGAGCTGCTGTTCCGCAGCGACGGCGCGCTCGCCGCGGGCTTCGAGGGAGTCCGCCGTTTCAAAGCCCCGGCCGCCGCGGATCTGCACTAGTTCGTCCGCGATGAGGCAGCTGATCTCCGTGGACCACAGCTTGGCCAGGGCCGCCTCGATCCGGATGTCTTTCTGCCCGGCGTCGGCCATTTCCGCAGAGAGTTCAAACACGGCGTCCAGGGCGAAGGCGCTGGCGGCGATGAAGGCGATTTTCTTGCCCACTGCCTCATGCTGGCCGATCGGCCGGCCCCACTGGGTGCGGGCGTCGGACCATTCGCGGGCGATCTTCAGGCTCCACCGGCCTGTGGCGACGCACAGCGCGGGGATGGAGAGCCGGCCCGTGTTCAGTGTGGTGAGGGCGATCTTCAGGCCCTGGCCTTCCCGGCCCAGCCGGTTGGCAGCGGGGACCCTGACCTGGTGGAAGCGGGTGACGCCGTTTTCGATCCCGCGGAGCCCCATGAAGGTGTTGCGGTTTTCCACGGTAATGCCAGGGGTGTCCATTTCGACCACGAAGGCGCTGATGCCGCCTTTGTGGGCGGTCCCGTCCGCATCGGTGTGCGGCGGCACGAGGGCCATGACCACGACGAGCTCGGCGATAACACCGTTGGTGGTCCAGAGCTTGACGCCGTCCAGGAGGTACGACTCGCCGTCGTCGGAGAGGACGGCCGTGCTGCCCATCCGGGCGGGGTCGCTGCCGACGTCGGGCTCGGTGAGCAGGAAAGCGGTGACGGCGCCGGCGGCGCAGCGGGGCAGGTATTCGCGCTTCTGGGCCGGAGTGCCAAAGACCTTGACGGGCTCCGGTACGCCGATCGACTGGTGCGCGGAGATCAGGGCGCCAAGGCTTGGATGCACCGAGCCCAGCATGGCCAGTGCGCGGCCGTAATACACGAGCGTGAGGCCCAGTCCGCCGTATTCGCGGGGAATCTTCATTCCGAACACACCGAGCTCCGCGAGCCCTTTGAGATAGTCGTCCGGGATCCGGTCGTCGCGTTCGATGGTGCGCCCGGACATCGTGCGGCAGTAGTCGGCCAGCCGGGCCATGAACGCGTCGCCGCGTTCGACGTCGTCGGCGGGGGCCTCGGGCCACGGGTGTATCAGCGACAAATCGAAGCTGCCAAGGTAGAGGCCCTTCGCGAAGCTGGGCTGGGTCCAACTGGTTTCGCGGGCGGCCTCGGCAATGGCGCGGGCGTCGGCGGCCGTCGCGTCGGGGCCGACGTGCTCAGCGTCCCCGTCGGCCGCCGGAATCGGAATGCCTGATGTTGGAGAATCTGACGCTGGAGTACCGGGTGTGGTGGCGGGGTCTTCGATGGCGGAGCTCACGGGGCATCTCCTCTAACCGGGTGACCGGCTTGAGCCCTGGATCCGCCGCGGGTGGAGGACCCTTCAGCTGTCCCGCAATACTACTCGCGGGTAAGTGCCTGTGCTAGGGGAGGCCTGGCCCGGAAAGTCGGACCGGAAGTCCGTGCCGAAGTCGACCTGGAAATCGGCGGGCATCTCCACCGTTGAGGCGTGGTGGACCAGCCGGTCCCAACCGTGGTTGATGCCGTGGACCAGGCCCACCAGCGCGCCGGCCACGAGGTACCAGGCGAGCCGGCCGACACCGACCAAAACCATGGCCGCGAACGCGGACACCATCATGAAGGCGCCGATCATCACGGCAAACACGAGGGTTCCAATGACCACCATCGTGCCGGTTTCCACTGCGCTTAGGTCGAACTGCATTCTTCCCCCTGCACCATTGCTCCGGTTGAACCAGTAGCCCGAGCGTAGGGTGCCGTGGGCGGGCTGAACTAGGGTCCTTGGACGGTGGCGGCCTCTTGATACGGGATCGAAATGCTACCGGGGCGTAGGTCACGGCGGGGTTGCGGCACCCTCACCGATCGCGGGGGTCGCACCGTTTGTCAGTGCCGGGAGGCTGCCCGGTGTCAGTCTTCGTCGTGTTCAGGGGCGCTCTGGCTCATGACCCGGAAGTCCGCGCCGAGGGCGACTTCGACCTGGGACCCGTCGTTGAGGCGTACCTCGACCTCGTAGGCCGCGCCGGAGTCGTCATCGCGCTCCACTTCGGTGACGCTGCCCTGGCCCACCTTCGCCAACGCGGCCTGTGTTGCCATGGCACGGTCGGCGTCACTGAGCGCCGGCCCATCGGAATCGTCACCGATCTCGAAGTTCCCGATCTTGGCGGTGAGGGCGCCCGCACTTCCGGACCAGACATCCCTGGCCTGGGTGGCCCCGACCGCAATTGACGCTCCCCCCAGCACCACCGCTGCAGAGGCCGCCCCCGTGATCCAGATCGTTCTCTTGCGCATGATCGTCTCCCTTCGGCTGGTCATTCCAGTGTGCGCCGACATAGGGGCGCAGACAACGATGAATGCGGACGGGGCCCTGCGTTAACCTTGTAGCTGGCAGTTTTTAGAATCCGCTGCCCCGCAACGCCACCCCAAACCATCCCCTGGCAGCCGAAGGAGAGCGCGTGTCCCGTTCCGCCGTGTCATCAGCCGACGCCATCAGCACCCGGCTCCGGGACCTTGAGCTCCTTACCAAGGGACCTGCCTGGGCGCTGACGCGTTCGGCGCCTTGGGTGATCGCCGTGCTCCAGGCTTCCTTCACCCGCACGCGCGCGCAACTGCCGCTGGAACAGTTCCACGCCGACGTCGACGCCTTCCTCGAGCAGCTCCGCCGGCAGGCCCCCGGCACGGGAGAGCAGCACAGCGGCTCGGCCAACGGCACACTTTCCGGAAAGAAATACGCGGACGAATGGACCCGCAAGAACTTCCTGACCCGCCGGAACCAGTCGGGCCAGATCGTTTACGAAGTCACGGAACCTGCTGCCCGCGTCCTGGCTTTCCTGGACAGCCTCTCCAGCGAGCGGTCCACCCTGAACGGCTCCCGGCTCGGCACACTGCTGGGCGACGTCGAGAAGCTCGCCAACGAGACCAACCCGGACCAGAGCGCACGCATTGAATCCCTCGAGGAGGAGATCGACGAGCGCCGCCAGCTGATGGAAGACATCAGCTCCGGGGATTTCGACGGGCTGCTCGACGACGACGAGGCCGTGGAGGCGGCAGGCAACATCCTCGATCTCGCGGCCAGCCTGCCCGCGGACTACAAGAAGATGCGTGACCGGATCGAAGAGCTCGTGGGGGAGCTGCGCAACCAGATCATCGAGGAATCGCTCAGCAAGGGCGCCACCATGGCCCAGGTGCTCGAGGCCGACAAGCGGCTGCGGCAGAGCCCCGAAGGCCGGACGTTCCGCTCCTTCACCGCGTTCCTGGAGGACCCGCAACAGCAGCTGAGGTTCCGGTCGGCGATCGGCGAAGTCCTGAGCCGGCAGTTCGCGGACGAGCTCAGCCACGATGAACGCGAGACGCTCAAGAACCTTGTGGCCGAACTCCGCACCCAGCACAACCAGATCCAGCGGATCTACGGCAAGCTCAGCGAGAGCCTCAACACCTACGTCCAAAGTGACGACTTCCGGCAGTCGGTCCGGCTCCGGAAGGTCCTGCGCGAGGCTGAGCAGGCGATCCGCACCCTGCCGTACGAGCGCGAACGGCCCGGCCTGGTCCGCGGCCCGGTGCTGTTCAGCGCCGGTTTCGAGTCCCTGGCCATGGTCAAGCTCTTCGACCCTGACGAATTCGCGGCTCCACCCAAGCTGGCCGACCCCATCGCGTTCTCCGACTCGGACCGGGCGCGCTCGCCCCGGACCGCCAAGGCCAAGCCGGAGGCCATCCGCGCCGCGCTCGCGGGGGCCTCAACCCTTACCGAGGCCTGGGCGCAGCTGCCGGCAGAGGAACGCCACATCAACTCCATCCGGGCCCTGTTGTCGCAGACCCTCCACGAAGGTGCCGGCTTCGACCGGGGGACCTGGGGCCCCATCGAATTCGAACAAATCGACGGCACCACCCGCACCGCCTACCTGCCCGTCGTCACGCTCGCGAAGGATTGACCATGACTGAAGAGACTGTGACCGAGACCCTGACCGAGACCACGGCAGAGACCCAGGCAGAGACCACGACCGAGACCAAGGCAGTGACCGCGGCGGCGGACCCGCAGTCCGCGCCCGAGTCTGCGCCTGCGGACAGCGATGGCGCCCACGTCCGGAGCGACCCCTTCATCGTCACCCCCCGGGACACGTTCGTCGACGGCGCCGCGCTCTTCCCCGGCGACACCGGCGTGCTGCCCATGAAGGTGCGGCAGGCGCTCGTGAAGCTGCTCAAGGGCCCCTACATCGACGGCGGCCGCGACGAGAAGCTGTGGACCACGCTCCTGGACAACCAGCTGATCCTGCGCAGCCGCCTCTCCGAACTCTTCCTCACGCTGCAACTGGACCACGAGCGTAAGGTCGCCGTCCTGCGCCCGGTTGACCCCGAGGCGATCGGCGGCAGTACGCGTTCCAGTATCCTGCGCCAGCAGCGTGCCCTGAGCCGGGTCGAGACCATCGTCCTGCTCCGCCTGCGCCTGCTCCTGGACCGGCACGTCACCGCCCAGACGGATCCGACGATCACGCGCGAGGAAATCGCCGAACTCGTCGCCCACTACCAGCCCACCGGCCAGCAGGACGCCCTGCGCGATGCCGACGTCGTTAATCGCGCCATCACCAAGCTCCTGGCCCGCCAGCTCCTGCTCGCCACGGGCCTGGACGAGGTCTACACCATCTCCAACGCCCTCCCGCTGGCCCTGCCGTTCGAAAACATCGGCGACATCCCGGCCCAAATCGAAGCCCTGGTGGCAGCCAGCACAGACCAGTCGGGAACGGAGCCGCTCCTGGAGCTCGACACAGACACCTCGGCAAACGCGGAGGAAGACCCGGACGACGACGGCGATGCCGTCGCCGAACGTGACGTGAACAGCGGCACCGCAGTCGCTGCGGACGCCCACGGTGACCCGTACAACGACGACGGCGATGCCGCCCCGGGAGTGGCATCGGGCCTGTCGGAGCCGCGCGCTGAGCTGATCGAAGATCAGCTGCGCGGCGCAGGGGCGGGGGCGGCATCGCCGTCGTCGTCACCCAGCCACACTGAAGAAGCCGAGGAGACCAAGTGAGCATCGCAACCATGCTGCCGATGGGTGAGCTCACGAACCCCGGCCAGATGCGCCTGGCCCTGGTCCAGGTGGTCAACTGGGGCACATTCCATGGCGCCCACACGATGCACGTGGACCGCAACGGCACACTGCTGACCGGCAATTCGGGCGTCGGAAAGTCCACGCTGTTCGATGCCATGCTTCGGGTCTTCGACGCCCGTCCGCGCTCCAACGAAGCGGCTGCACAGCGGGCAGGCGGCGCCGTCGAGGACAAACGCACCACGTTCACGTACATGCGCGGCAAGGTAGGCGACAAGGCCGTGGGGGAGGGCTCGGCGAGTGCGTTCCAGCGCCCCGGCGCGACCTGGTCCGCCGTCGCGCTGACGTTCGACAACGCCGCCGGCACGCGGGTGACGGTTTCGGCGCTTTTCGACCTGCCCAAGAACGGCACGGAATCCAGCGTCGGCCGGTACTACGTGATCGATAACAAGCCGCTGGCCCTCGCGGCGATCGAGGGCATCGCGGAGAAGCGGTTCACCAAGTCTGCGCTGGACGCGATCTTCCCGGACGCCCAGATCTTCGACGTCCACAAGGCCTTCGCCGAACGATTCCGCCGGCTTCTCGGCATCAACTCGGATCAGGCCCTTCCGCTGCTGCGCGTTATCCAAGCCGGCAAGGGTCTCGGGGGCAGCGTCAACACCTTCTTCCGCGACCAGGTCCTCGATGCCCCTGCCACGCTGGCCGCGGCGGATGACGTCGTCGAGGAATTCAGCAACCTCATGTCCATCCGGCAGCGCCTCGAGGACGTCCGGCAGCAGCGCGACCAGCTGGCCCCCGTCCCCGGGCTGAACAAGGAATACGCTCAGGCGCTCCTGGACGCGAACCGGCTGCGGGACCTAACAGGTGAGGAATTCGAGGCCTACAAGCAGCAGCTCGCGGTCACAGTCCACGAGAAGACCCTGGCGCGGCTGAAGGAGCTGGCCCAGGCGAAGGCCACGGACCTGGCCGCCGAACGCGCTGTCCGTGACGGCTTCGCCAGGGAACTGCGCCAGCTGGAGGGCGAGTACAACAACCAGGGCGGCAACGCGATTTCCGCGATCGAGCAGTCCCTGGAGAACGCCCGGGTGGGGCTCAAGCTCCGGCAGGAAGTCGAGGCATCGACCCGTAAGGCGCTGACCGACGCCGGGCTGGAACTGCAGTGGTCGGCCGCCGGCTGGGATCAGGCCCACGAGCACGCCGCGGCACGCTCGGCTGAGCTCCAGGACGATTCCGAGGCGCTCAAGGAACTGCGCTTCGAGGCCTTTGATGGCCACGCCACCCGGAAGCGCGAACTCGCCGCGGCCCAGCAGGAGCTCGTCTCGCTGAAGACGCGCAAATCGTTGCTGCCGCCGTCGAGCATTGAAAACCGGAGCGCCATTGCCGCTGCCACGGGCGTGCCCGAGGAGCAGATGCCTTTCGGCGGCGAGTTGATCGACCTTGCCGAGGGCCAGGAACAGTGGCGCCCGGCTGCCGAGCGCGCGCTGCGGAGCCTGGCCACCACGCTGCTGGTCCCGGGCGAGCACTTCGCGGCAGTCACCCGTTACCTCAACGACCATTCCGTGCGCGGGGCGCTGCGTGCCGTGGACGTCTCCCGGCCCCTGGCCGGCGGCGCGCTGGCCGTCGAGGACGTGGCCGATCGCGACCTGCTGACCAAGCTCAGTTTCCTCACCGATGCCGGGCTGCCGGCCGGGCCACACGCCCAGGCGCTTGCGCAGTCCAGCGCCTGGCTCCGCGAACGGATTGCCCTCGACTTCGCCTACCCGTGTGTGGAAAACCCGGACGAGCTCGCCGGCCTGGACAAGGGCCTGAGCCTGGGCGGTGTGGTCAAGCGCAACCGCCACACAGTGGAAAAGGATGACCGCTTCACATCCCGCCAGGACTACGTCCTCGGGTTCGACAATGCCGCCAAGCTCGAACTGGTGGCGGCCCAGGTTGAGGACCTGCAGCAGGAGCTGGCCAAGGCCGCCGAGCTGGCGCAAAGCCGGGAAGAGTCGCACCAAGGCATGACCCGGCAGCTTGAAGCCTTGCGCCGGGTGGCCGAGGACCACCGGCCCTGGGAACAGGTGTCGGCCGCCGTGGCCGGCGAGGAGCTCGCCCGGATCGAGAAGCGCCTCAAGGACGCCCTCGCCGCACAGGCCGACCTCGAACCGCTCCGCGCCAGCATCGAAGCCGCGCGGCACAAGCACCAGTCCAGCACCGAATCCGCGGCCGTGCTGCAAAGCGAGTACAAGGCCCTCGATGCGCGCATGACCGCCGCTGGTGCGCTGCTCGATGCCGCACGCACCCGGCTGGCGCAGGCACCGCCGTCGGACGCCGGCGTCGCCGCGCTGGAACCGTACTTCACCGGCTTCGGTGACGTCCTGGAGATGCACGAACTCGACAACCTCGCCAACCAGGTCCGCACCAGGCTCCTGGCCGAACTGCACGTCGCCGAGTCCCGCGGGCAGGCCACCTCGGAGCGCCTCACCCGCATTTTCGAGGGTTTCGTCCGGGAGTGGGGCACGGCGATATCCGCGGACCACGGCACCTCGATCGGCGCCGCGGGGGAGTTCGAATCCCGCTACCACGCGATTGTCAGCGACGGGCTGCCCGCCCAGGAGGCCGAGTTCCGGCAGTTCTTCAACCAGCGGACGCACGAATCCTTTTCCACCCTGCTGCACCTGCTCGACGAGGAGCGGCGCGCCATCACGAGCCGCATCCTGCCGCTGAACGGGATCCTGTCCGAGGTCAACTTCCACGAGGGCAGCTTCCTGGAACTCGACATCAAGCAGACACTGCCGGCGACGGCGAAGCAGTTCAAGGACGCCATCCAGAACGCGCTCAAGGTCCGGCACACCCGGCCCGGCAAGGCGGTTACTGCAGCGTCCGCTGCTGCGTCCGGAGCGGAGGGGGACGACGACGCCGAGCTCACCACCCGCTACAAGTCGCTCGAAACGCTCGTGAAGCGGCTCGGCTCGCAGACCCCGGAGGACCGCCGCTGGCGGGCCGAAGTGCTGGACGTCCGCGGCCACCTGTTCATCCAGTGCAAGGAACACCGCGAAGTCCAGGGTGCCGGTTCCAAGGGCGCCGGTGCCAAGGGGGCAGCGAAGGGCGCGAAGAAGACCGAGGTCTACATGCACGCGGACACCGGCTCCATGTCCGGTGGCGAGCGGCAGCGCTTCACCGCGTTCATCATGGCGGCGGCGCTGAGCTACCAGCTGGGCATCGCCGAGCAGGGCTTCACCACGTACGGCACGGTCATGATGGACGAGGCGTTCGTGCTCGCCTCGGAGGAATTCGCCGGCGCGGGCATCAAGGCGCTGCATGAGTTCGGCTTCCAGCTCCTGCTGGCCGCGCCGGAGAACGTCATCGACCTCTCCCGGCACCTTGGCTCGGTGACGGAGATCCTCCGGGACAAGCGCACCAACCGTTCCGGCGTCCTGACGGCTCCGGTGATCGCCGCACGTCCGGGCACGGAGGGCACCTGGCGCTCCGAGGCGAACCCCGTGGACATCGTCCTGCGCTGACCTCACCCCTCTCCCTTGAAGCAACGCGGGGTCACTTACGGCCCATAAACGCCACCGTAATGGGCCGTAAGTGACCCCGCGTTGCTTGTGTCGGGGCTAATTGCCTTGGACGCGCTCCACGAACTGGGCCGTGCGGGCCACCAGCCCTTCGATCTGCCGCAGCACGACCGCGGCCGGGTCCGGGTTGATCTCGTTGGCCGCAGGCTCCACCCTGACATTGCGGCAGCACAGGAAATCGGCGCAGATCAGGGTGCCCAGCGTGTTGCCGTTGCGGCCGGACTGCCCGGCGCGCTTGGCCACCCACAGCAGGACGTCGTCCTTGGAGAACACGTCCCGGCACAGCTCGCAGAGCACGGAACGGTTCTTCTTGGCCCCGCCTTCAGGGGCCCGGAGCATGATGCCGGTGGGACCCTTCGGCCCCTGCACCACGAGATAGCCGCGGAGGGGCATCTTCGCGTCCCGCCAGGCCAGGAAGTCCAATGCTTCCCAGTCCAGGGTGTCGAAGCTCTTGGGCAGATTGAGTTTGGCGGCTTCTGAGCGGCTCGCGTTGATGAAGGACGAGCGGATCTGCTGCGCCGTGAATTTTTGCATGACGGACACTTTCGAAAATCGGATGGCTCCGGCCAGAAGGGCGCGCGGCGCGCCAGGGGGCTTGTGGGCGGATGACTGCCAGCCTGCAACTCCGGTGTGGGGCAAGGCGTCTCGCGCGACTAGTCCGTGCTGGTTCGGGACTCCGCGGGAAGGGCCTGCGCGGGCGGGGCTGGCAGGAGCGCGGGCGCGTAGCAGGCCACAGCGGCCACCCCGCTAACCGTGGCAACAGTCATCGTCGCGATGTCCATGCTCACTTCCCCCGTCCCAATACATCACCGGTTCCGATTATCCGGCGAGCCCATCCTTGCAAAGCCCGGGATTCGTGTCCAGTTCGCATTCCGCACCCGGCGGCTGGGCCTTGAGTAGTGCAACGAGGGGCGCATCGATGCTCCGGTGCACTTCAAAGGGCAATTGAGACAATTACGTTACTCAAACCTTTCTTAATTATACAAAGGATAGGCTAGCCTTACTTAGGTTTACATCACTTACCTAAGGAGTTCCGTGGCTTCCGCCCTTTTCACCCGTTCAGGCGGCCGCCCCGCCGGCCGCCGCCTCCGCAAGAGCGCAGGGCGGGCCGCAGCCCTCCTGGCCGCCGTCGCGCTGACCCTGACCGCCTGCTCTACCGGACCTGCCAGCTCGACGGCGGCGGACGCTCCCTCCCAGCCGGCCAGCACCGTCTTCCCGGTGACCATCAAGCACGTCTTCGGCGAGACCACCATCAAGGAACAGCCCAAGCGCGTAGTCACCGTTTCCTGGGTCAACGACGACGTCGCGATCGCCCTCGGCGTGGTTCCCGTGGGCGTGCCCAAGAACGAATGGGGCGGTAACGACAAGGGCTCCACACCGTGGAAGGACGCCGCACTGGAAGAGCTCGGCGCCGGGTTCGGTTCCGCGAAGGCCCCCGTCCAGTTCTCCGAGGCTGACGGCATCAACTTCACCGAGATCGCCAAGCTGAACCCGGACGTCATCCTCGGCGCCTACTCCGGCCTGACGGAGGAGGACTACAAGAAGCTCAGCGAGATCGCCCCCGTCGTGGCGCACCCGGAGCTGGCCTACGGCACGCCGTGGCAGGACTCCACCACCATCATCGGCAAGGCCCTTGGCAAGGAAGCCGAAGCTGCCAAGCTGGTCTCCGACACCGAGGCCACGATCAAGGACAAGGTCTCCAAGTACCCCCAGATCGCCGGAAAGTCCTTCATCTACGGCAACTTGGAACCGGACAAGAGCGACGGCGTCAACGTCTACACCGCCAACGACAACCGCCCCCGCTTCCTCAACGAAATCGGCATGAAGCTCGCATCCGTTGTCGAGGACAACTCCAAGGGCTCCAAGGAATTCTTTATCCCGTGGTCCGCCGAAAAGGCCAACGAACTCACCTCGGACATCTTCGTGACCTGGGTGCCGGATGCCGCCACCACCGACTCCATCAAGGCTGACCCGCTGCTGGGCCAGATCCCGGCCGTCAAGACCGGCGCGCTGGTTGCCGACTCGAACAACACGCTGACCCTGTCCATCTCCGCTTCGTCGCCGCTGAGCCTGCCGTGGTCCCTGGACACGTTCCTGCCGCAGCTGGCCGGCGCCGCGGACAAAGTCGCCGCCGCAGCGAAATAACACGCTTCCATGACAATCAGTACGGCGACGGCGCCCGCCGGCAGTGTGCCCGGCGCACCTGTCGCCCCCGCCAGGAGGAAAGCCGCCGCCAAGCAGGCCGCCTGGCTGCTGGCCGCCGTCGTCGTCCTTGTCCTGGTCTGCGCGGCGTCCCTGGCTGTGGGTGCCCGCGGAGTCCCGCTCGGCACGGTCTGGCAGGCCCTGACGCAGTTCGACCCCGCCGACGGCGACCATGCCGTCATCCACGCCCGCATCCCCCGCACCGTGCTCGGTCTGTTGGCCGGCGGCGCCCTCGGACTGGCAGGCGCGACCATGCAGGGGGTGGCCCGCAACCCGCTCGCGGACCCGGGGATCATCGGTGTCAACGCCGGCGCGGCCCTCGCCGTCGTCACCGGGATCTACGTCTTCGGCGTCTCGTCCCTGACCGGCTACATCTGGTTCGCGTTCATCGGCTCCGCGGCAGCCGCCGTCGTCGTCTACCTGATCGCGTCACTTGGCAGGGAAGGCGCGACGCCGGTCAAACTGGCACTGGCTGGCGCGGCCCTGAGCGCGGGGCTGTATTCGCTGATGAACGTCGTCCTGGTCTCCAGCCAGGACACCCTGGACCGGTTTCGCTTCTGGCAGGTCGGCGGGATCGCCGGCCGGGACTGGTCGGTGGTGCTGCCCGGGCTGCCGTTCCTGGCCGCCGGGGCGCTGATTGTGCTGTTCACCGGACGCATCCTTAACAGCCTGGCCCTCGGGGATGACATCGCCCGCGGCCTGGGCCAGCGCGTCGGACTGGTCCGCGCCGTCACCGCGCTGGGCATTGTGCTGCTCTGCGGCTCGGTCACGGCGCTGGCCGGGCCGATCGGATTCGTCGGCCTGGTGGTTCCGCACGCCGTCCGCTTCCTGACCGGCCCGGACTACCGCTGGATCCTGCCGTTCTCGCTGGTCCTGGCACCGGTGCTGCTCCTGCTGTCGGACGTGGTGGGCCGTGTCATCCTGTTGCCCGGCGAAGTCCCGGCGGGCATCATGACGGCGCTGGTGGGTGCGCCTGTCTTTGTGTGGCTGGTCCGCCGCGGGAAGGGGGCAGGGCTGTGAGCAAGGCAGACCTCGCCAACGTCAGGCGCGAGCTGGGGGAGAACGCACCCGCCGAGCGCGAACTGGCCGAACCGGCCGGCCCGGTCCGCGCCAATGGGGGGCCGCTGCGCAGTGCGCTGATGGGCCGTGTGCTGATGGGCCGTGTGTCGATGGGCCGGACGGCCCTGCTGGCCTTCGCCGTCGTTGTGCTCCTCGCCGTCAGCATCCTGCTGGGCAGCTACACCGTCACCGTCCCGGACTTCGTCAGGATCCTCACGGCCCACCTCACCGGTGGCGAGAGGATCCCCGGCGCCAGCTTCATCGTGATGGAAACCAAGCTGCCGCGGGCAGTCATCGGCACCATGATCGGCATTGCCTTCGGGCTCTCGGGCACCCTGTTCCAGACGATGCTGCGCAATCCACTGGCCAGTCCCGACGTGATCGGCATCAGCTACGGGGCCAGCGCGGCCGCCGTCACCGCCATCGTCGTTTTCGGCGCCTCCGGAGCGGCGGTGTCCGGCGCGGCACTGTGCGGGGCCGTGGCGGTAGCCGTCCTGATCTACACAATCTCGCGCAGCGGTTCCCTCGGATCTGGCGGCGGCAATCACTCCAACACAGCCGGAAGCCGGCTCATCCTGGCCGGCATCGGCATCGCCGCGGCATTGAACGCCGTGGTCAACTTCCTCATGACGCGGGCCGATATCCGCACCGCGGCCGAGGCCCTGATCTGGCTGAACGGATCCCTGAATTCCGCCAGCTGGGACCGTGCCGGAGTGCTGGCCCTGGCGCTGCTGGTCCTGGTGCCCGCCGCCGCCGTCCTCGCCGGCCCTCTGCGCATCCTGGAACTCGGGGACGACGCCGCCGCCGGGCTCGGCATCCGGGTGGGCATCACCCGGCTGGGCGTGGTGGCCGTTGCCGTCGCCCTCGCCGCCGTCGCCACTGCAGCCGCCGGGCCCGTGGCCTTCGTCGCCTTCCTGGCCGGCCCCATCGCGCGCCGCTTCACGGGCAAGGCCAGTCTTCCGGCCGGCGCGTTCGTCGGCGCCCTGATTGTCCTGGCCGCCGACTACTTCGCCGCCAACATCGCCCCCCTGCTGCTGGACGGCACCGTCCTTCCCGTCGGTGTGGTCACCGGCGCGCTGGGAGCACCGTTCCTGCTGTGGCTCCTGGTCACGGCCAACCGAAAGGACGCCTGACATGGCAGTTCTCAACGCCAAGGACCTGACGCTGCAGTACGACCAGCGCCGGGTGGTGGAAGGCCTCACGGCGGAGATTCCCGAGGGGAAGGTGACAATGATCGTGGGCGCCAACGCCTGCGGCAAATCCACGCTCCTCCGCGGCCTGTCCAGGCTGCTGAAGCCGGCCGGCGGCACCGTGACCCTGGACGGCAAGGACATCCATTCCCGCCCGGCCAAGGAACTCGCCCGCATCCTCGCCCTGCTCCCGCAGCACCCCACCGCCCCCGACGGCATTCTGGTCCGGGATCTCGTGGGCCGCGGACGCTACCCGCACCAGGGGTTCTTCCGCAGCTGGAGCGCGGGTGACGATCTCGCTGTGCACCGTGCGCTGGAAGTCACCGAAACCCTGGAGCTCGCCGAACGCAACGTCGAGGAACTCTCGGGCGGGCAGCGTCAGCGCGTCTGGATCGCGATGGCGCTGGCCCAGGAAACCGACGTTCTGCTGCTCGACGAGCCAACCACCTACCTGGATCTGGCCCACCAGGTGGAGGTCCTGGACCTGATCACGGACCTGAACCGGCGCCGCGGCACCACCGTGGCAATCGTCCTGCACGACCTGAACCTGGCGGCCCGGTATGCGGACCATGTCATCGCCATGAAAGGCGGCAGGATCGTGGCCGAGGGCACCTCTACCGACGTCGTCACCGAGGACTTGGTCCGACACGTCTTCGGCCTGGACTCGCGGGTGCTGCCCGACCCCATTTCCGGCACGCCACTGATCATCCCGCTCGGCCGGCACCACGCCGAGTTCCCAAAAGCAGAAACAGCAACCCTGGAGTTGGTCCCATGAGGGCAGTTAACAGCAGTGCAACAGCCGGCAGTGCAACGGGCGGCACTGCAGCAGGCAGCAGCCAGTCGCGGATACGCCGTACTCCCTCTGGGGTAAGCAACCAGCCGCCCAGCCAACCAATGACCCTGGCGTTCGACGTGACGGTCGCCGCGGTGCAGGAGCTCAGCCCCAACTTCCGCCGGGTCACCTTCGGCGGGTACTCCCTGCGTGGCTTCGGCGTCCACGGCGAAACCCTGGACCTGCGCGTGAAGCTGATGATCCCGTCCCTTGCCGAGGACAGCACCCAGCTGCCGCTGCCGGTGTTCCACATGGAGCAGTCCGGCTGGTACCAGGAATGGCTGGCCATGGATCCCGCGATCCGTGGCTCCATGCGCACCTACACGGTGCGGCAGGAACGCCTCGACTCCGTGTATCCGGAGATCGACGTCGACTTTGTCATGCACTTCGACGCCGCCGGAAACGGCGGACCCGCCGCGAACTGGGCGCTGAACGCCAGGCCCGGCGACGCCCTCACCCTCATTGGACCCAACAACCGGGCCGCGCACTGTGTCACGGCGGAGACCTACTCCGGCATCGAATGGCGGCCGGGCCTGGCCCAGCGCGTACTGCTTGCCGGTGACGAGACCGCTGTCCCGGCCATCAGCGCCATCCTGGAAAGCCTCCCGTCGTACATCAGCGGACATGCGTTTCTTGAGGTCCCCGAGCCCGGCGACTTCCTGGATCTGAGGTCCGACGCCGACGTCGAAATCACCTGGCTGGCACGCGGCGCCTCGATCGGCCGCTCACGTCCGCACGGCGAACTCCTGCAGGAAGCCGTCCGCGCCGCTGTTCCCGAACCCGGCTGGGTCGGCCTCCGGCCGCCCTCTGATTCTGCGGCCGGCGGCGGGGCAGGGCCCGAACCCGATGACGTGAACGTGGACCAGGACATCCTCTGGGAGACCCCCGCCCGGATGGACGCCGCGATGATCGGAGCCGGCAAGAACCCGGACAAGCCCGCCGGGGCACTGCCGTTCTACGCCTGGATCGCCGGCGAAGCGGGCACCGTCAAGGAGTTACGGCGGTACTTGGTGCGGGACGTGGGGATTGACCGGAAACAAGTCGCGTTCATGGGGTACTGGCGGCAGGGGAAAGCTGAGCTCTAACTGACGCTCCCGCAGGTCCTGCGGTTCTTGCCCCGACGCTCCCGCAGGTCCTTCCGGGCTTACGCCCGCCACCGCTGCTTTGCCGTCGCTCCCGTTGTGCAGGTTGCTGTGCGGCTTCGCCCGCAATCCCAGTTTTGCCGTCGCTTAGACACCTCCCGCCGCCTCGTTCGGCCGCGGGCGGCCTCCCTCGGCTCTGGTCGGCGATGCGCTCCTTTGCAAAACTGCGATTGCGGCCTTGGGGGCGGCTCACCTTCGCAAAGCATCGGCAGCGGTCGGGGGGCTCACCTTGGGTGCGTCCCATCTGTCACGTTGAGACTCATCTGTTGCGGTTGCGGCTCGCTCGGCCGGGTCATCTTGGGTTAACTCTCCCTTTCCCTGGCCGCTTTTTGCGGGGGTTAGTTTGGACGGATGGGTTCAGTTCCTTTGCTTCCGGATCGAGGCGGGCGGCGGGTCTTTGTTGCCTTGGGGGATTCCTTCACCGAGGGCGTGGGGGACTACGATCCCCGCTTCCCCAACGGCGTGCGGGGCTGGGCAGACCGGGTTGCGGAGAGGCTGGCCAAGGCGCAGCCGGGGTGGGAGTACGCCAATCTGGCCATCCGCAGCAAACGGCTGCGCCACATCGCCGGCGAACAGCTTGGTCCCGCCGTGGCCATGGAGCCGACCCTCGTCACGCTGTACGCGGGCGGCAACGACATCCTGGATTTCGGCACGGACATCGGGGCCCTCATGCGGGACTACGAGTCCCTGGTGGCTGCGCTCGCCGGCACTGGGGCAACCCTGGTGCTCTTCACCGGCTTCGACGTCAAGGTCTCGGCGCTGCTGGAGCCGCTGAAGAAACGCAACGCCTTCTATAACCGGCGCGTCCGCGAGATCGCCGGCCGCTACGGCGCGGTGCTGGTGGACTACTGGTGCTTCGACGCCTTCCATGACCCGCGGATGTGGGATTCGGACCGGCTGCATATGTCCAAGGCAGGCCACAAATACCTCGCCTCACAGGTCCTGGACCACCTCGGCGTGCCGCACAAGATCAAACCCAGGGAATGGGAGCCGCCCGTGAAACCGGGCCTGCGGGAGTGGGAACGCCGGCAGCGCCGCTGGGTCCGCGACTGGGTATTGCCGTTGTTCGGGCGGAAGCTCCGCGGCGTAACCCTCGGCGATCAGCTCCGGCCGCGCTGGCCCGAACCCGTGCGGGTCCCACGCAAGGGCGGCCTGAAGAAACTGCTGCCCGACCAGCGCGCCAGCGGCCAGCCCGGCGCCGGGTAGCCGCCGGGACTTAGCTGTCCAGCAGGTTTTCGTAGCCCGGAGCCACCCTGTTGGCGTGGAACTCCATGACCTCGAATTCAGCCACACCGTTGACGTAGAACGGGTCCTTGGCCAGGGCGGCGTCAAGGCTGGCCCGGTCCGCGTTCGAGAGCAACAGACCGCCGGTGCGGGGGATTTTGCGCCCCGCGACCATGAAGACGCCGTCGTCGAAGGCTGCCTGCAGCCACGTCACGTGCGCCGGAAGATGGAACTCCACAATGTCCTCGGGGACTTTGTATGTCAGGGAGACTACGTACATGCGGCCAGCCTACCGGTAGCTGGCCACGGACAGGCGGGAAGTTTTCCGGAATTGCCCGGCTGAAGTTGAATCGTCAAGCTTCCAGTCTCCTAGAATGTAGCCATGACAGAACCCCGCTGGCTCAACGCCGACGAACGCCGGGCCTGGCTGGCCCAGCTCAGCATCAACACCATGCTGCCGGCCGCCCTGGACACCCAGCTCCACGCCGCGGGCAAGCTTTCCCTGTTCGACTACAACGTGCTGGCGATGCTTTCCGAGGCCGAAGGGCGCTTCCTGCCCATGAGTGAGCTCGCCGCGCGCACCAGCGCCTCCCTGTCCCGGCTCTCGCATGTGGTCACCAAGCTGCAGAACCGCGGCTGGCTGGAGCGCAGGCCGCACCCGGGCGACGCCCGCGTGACCACGGCCCACCTGACCGATGCCGGAATGCAGACTATTGTGAAACTCGCCCCGGGGCATGTCGAGGCGGTCCGCTCACTGTTCCTCGACGCCCTGAGCCCCGAGGACGTCGCGGACCTGGCCCGGATCGGCGAAAAGATCGTGGCCCGACTCGACGACGACCACTGGATCCTGCGCGACATCTAAGCGCGACAGCCGAAGGCGCCGCAGTCCGACGTCGGGCATCACCGTCTTTGTTGCTCACGGCAACTGCTGGCAGACTGGATCCATGGATTTCACGTCCCGCTATGTAGCCCTTGGAGACTCCTTTACGGAAGGCGTCGGCGACGACGACCCTACCCGGCCCAACGGTGTCCGGGGCTGGGCGGACCGGGTGGCAGAGGGGCTTGGCGCCGCCGATCCCGGCTTCGGGTACGCGAATCTTGCCATCCGCGGACGGAAACTCCGCCAGATCCTGGCCGAACAGGTCGATGCCGCCGTCGCCCTCAATCCCACCCTGGTCAGCATCTACGCTGGCGCCAACGACATCCTCCGGCCCAAGGTCGACATCGATGACCTGCTGGCCGAATACGATGCCGGAATCCGCAAGCTCACGGCCACGGGCGCCACCGTGGTGATGTTCACCGGCTTCGATGCGCGGGGTTCCAAGATTTTCGGCACCATGCGCGGCCGTACGGCCATCTACAACGAACTGGTTCGCGGCATCGCCGGGGACCACGGGGCCCTGCTGGTCGACTACTGGCGTTTCAGCGAGTACTACGACTGGGGCATGTGGGCCACGGACCGGATGCACATGTCTGCCGCCGGCCACGCGAACATGGCCAAGCGCGTCCTCACGGTGCTGGCACACGAGCACTCGATTGACGTCCCGCCCATGACGCCGGTTCCCGAGCTGAGCCGGGTGGACGCCCTCCGCGCGAATGCCCGGTGGGTCCGCGAATTCGCCGGCCCGTGGGTTGTCCGGCGCGTCACCGGCAAGTCGTCCGGCGACGGCCTGGAGCCGAAGTACGGCCAGCTGACCCACCTCTAGAACGGCACCCTAGGCGCGGAACCCCGGCGTCGCGAGCAGTTCCCCGTCGCGGCGGACGGCGAGGACATCGATCTCCCAACCGTCCGTGGCCCGGTGCAGCATCGCGGTCCCGCCGGCCACGATCGCCGTCGCGAGCACATCGGCGGTGACAATGTCTGCCGCGGCCACGGAGACCTGGGCGAACCCTGCGCCGGATGAGCCCGCAGTCCGGCTTCCGGCTCCTGCTGCCCAGATATGGTCACCCCGCTCCGCTGAGCCCGACGTCGCAAGGGCGCACCGGGGGCCAGGTCCGCCCAGCTCGTAGGCGGCAAGCAGCGCCGAGCGGTCCAGCGGGTCAACGACGCCGGCCGCCCACGCGGTTCCGCTGCCCGGCACGGGCGAGCCCATCACCAACACGTCGCCGCCGGCATTCAGGCACCAGTCGGTGATCCCGCGGCTCCGCAACGCCTCACCGGCCTGCCCGATCGCGTAGCCCTTGATAAGCCCCGAAAGGTCCAGCACACCGTCGGGCCGCTCCGGGGAGAACGCGCCCTCCGTCCTGAGCCGCCAGCCGAGCGCCTCCGCGTAGCGGTCCCGCATCGCGGCGGATGAGTCCCGCAGGGAAAGCTCGCCGCGCGCCAGCCGGCTCGCCTCCGAATCGGGACGGTACAGGC
This sequence comes from Arthrobacter sp. 01T425, assembly GCF_056398725.1. Classification (NCBI taxonomy): domain Bacteria; kingdom Bacillati; phylum Actinomycetota; class Actinomycetes; order Micrococcales; family Micrococcaceae; genus Arthrobacter; species Arthrobacter sp. 01T425. The sequence goes on from NZ_JBFTPY010000025.1 coordinate 61,862, forward strand.
TGAACGTTTCGTCCAACCCGGCAAAGACGCGCTCGACGGCGGCGCTTGCGGCGTCGAGCCCGCCCTCCCCGCCCACAGTTTCCGGGACGGCCCCCGCTGGAACGGTCAGGCTGATGACTGTGCCCATCGAGCCAAACGTCCTGGCCCGCAGGGCAGAGCCGCCCAGCTCAGAGGTTGGCTGCATCGAGGGCCGCCTGCAGGGAGTTCAAGTACGCCTCGGAAGTCACCGTGGCACCACTGATGGTCTGCACATCCGCGGACTGGGATTGGAGCACTTCGGCGCGCAGGAGCGGGGCGGCCCGGTTGCTGATCTGCACGGACTTTCGTTCAGCATCGGTCAGCTGCAGCGCCGTGACGTCGGTGATCTTTCCGGCTTGAACCGTGATTTGCACCTGCACGGAGCCGAACCGGGTCTGGACGACCGAGCCAGGGTACGTGCCTACGGCCTTGGCCGAGGCCCCTGAGGTGCCCGCACCCGACGCGCCGGACGAAGCTGTTGAGCCGGACGAACCCGTGGAGCCGGACGAACCCGTGGAGCCGGACGTTCCGCTTGAGCCGGACGAACCCGTGGAGCCGGTGGTCCCGGCGGCCGCGCTTGCGACGGAGCTGCCGGTATCGGCTACATGGACGCCGGACTGCCAGCCGGCGATGAGGATGCCGGCGGAGGCCAGGGCGGCTGAAACTGCTGCGCGGGTTCTCACCAGTCGAACCTTTCGTAGTGGATTTGGTCTTCCCGGACGCCGGCTGCGCGGGCGTCTTCAAGCACGTTGTCTGCCCAGGCGGAGGGGCCGCAGACGTACACGTCGGCGTCGGCGATCTTCGGGTCATAACTGGCAAGCCGGTGGCCGGCACGGGCGGCGTGCTCCGGAAGCCAGGTCTGGATGCCGGCCGGGCGGGAGCCGGTCAAGTGGAAGAGCGTGGCGCCGCGGCGCCGGCAGAGATCGAGGATCTCCTCGCCCAGGTAGAGCTCGGATTCGCTGTGGCCGCGGAGGATGACAGTGGCGTTGCCGGGCTGGAATGGCGTGCTCTCCAGCAGGGCACGAACCGGCGTGATGCCAATTCCGGCTCCCACCATGACCACATGGGTGCGGCTCCGCGCGGACGTGCTGAACAGCCCGTACGGTCCCTCCACTGCCACCTTGGTGCCGGGCTTCAGCGACGCCAGCTGGGATGACCCCTTGCCCAGGTTGCGGACAGTGATCCTCAGCGTGCCCTGGCCGGCGGCGTCGAAGTGGACAGGTTCGGCGGACAGACTGAACGGATGCGGATGCCACCACAGGCCCGGAGCCAGGAACCGCCAGATAAAGAACCGGCCGCCACTGCCCGCCAGCTCGTCCAGTCGAAGGCCGGACATCTCAATGCTGACCACCCCGGGGGCCACCCGCACCACGCGCTTGACGGTCAACTGGTGCCTGAATGTTGCCACCACAGGCTGGACCACCCGGTAGTAGAGGAGCGCGGCGCCGGTCGCGATGCAGAGGGCCAGCCAGTACCAGCGCTGCCAGGTTCCCTCGGCAAAGAGACCGCCCACACTGAACTGGTGGGGGAGCGAGGTCAGGACGGCCGCGTACGTCAGGAGGTGGACGGCGTACCAGAATTCGTAAGGGAACCGACGTCGGACGGCTACCAGGGAGGTGACGACGACGGCGATGAACAGGAGCATGGAAATGTAGGCCAGCCACATGTCAGGCACAAGGACCCAGAGGGCAACCGACTCGCTGACGGGGTCCAGCCCTTCCGCCATGCCGTAGCCGATCGCAATGAGGACTCCGTGCGCCAGCAGCAGGTACAGGGCCGGTTTGCCCAGCTTGCGGTGAAACTCAAGGGCGCGGTCGTGGCCGACTGTCTGGTCGATGAGTGGGATTCGGGCCGCCAGCAGCAGCATGAGAAGCACCAGGTCCATGCCGGCGAGGCCGGCTACAATCCCCAGCGCGGTGAAGGAACCGGCTGGAGTCGAGAAGCCGGCCATTCCGCCGTCGGCCAGCCACAAGGCGACCGCGCCGGCCAGCGACGTCCAGAAAAGGACCGTCAGCAGATCCGCTCTTAGCAACCGCCGGCGGTACTGCGCCCTGAAGGGGTTCACAGCGCCGCCGGAGCTGCGGCGAATCCCGGGACGGTTCGTCAGAAGTTGTGTGTTCATGGATCCAGAATTGCCCCCCTGCCTATCATTTCGCTGTGAAAAGCCTTCTTCGGGCATATGACTCGGGAGGGCACCGGCCCGACGCCTGCACTGGCTGTGGGGCGCTACCCTATACACCATTCAGCGCCGGATTGGTCTTTAAATCGCCGAACTCGTAGACTTGGTAGGCGCTAGGTGGCGCGGAGCGTGCGCAATTGCTCCGGTTGGCAGGACCCGTCTGAAAAATCGACGGTCCTGGAGGCCGGTAGTTAGGGGCTCAAGTTGCGCGCATTCCTGTATTCGCCCAGCATCCCGGCACTTCGCAATGACGGTCCAACAGACCGCCGGCGCCAGGTGCCCGTGGCCCACAATCTTCGCCGCAGTGAGGAAGCAGACGGTTTGTGCCGTCTGCCTGAATCCCGCGGACAACGACGGTTGGGGGAGGAAGCCGGATGCGAACGCCGCCCAACGCACGGTCAACGGGAACTCCGTTAGCCGTTTCATTTATTTTTTGAGGAGAGTCGTCATGGCAGCACACTGCCAGGTGACCGGAGCCGAGCCGGGCTTTGGACACAGCATTTCGCACTCGCACCGTCGCAACAAGCGCCGGTTCGACCCGAACATCCAGAAGAAGCGCTACTGGGTTCCGTCCCTGCGCCGTAATGTCACGCTGCAGGTTTCTGCTCGTGGCATCAAGACCATCGACGTACGCGGCATTGACGTAGTCGTCGCCGCCATCCTGGCACGAGGAGTGAAGCTCTAATGGCAAAGGATAAGGACGTACGTCCGATCATCAAGCTGAAGTCGACCGCGGGCACGGGCTACACCTACGTGACGCGCAAGAACCGTCGTAACGACCCGGACCGTCTGGTCCTGAAGAAGTACGACCCCAAAATCCGCCAGCACGTCGAATTCCGAGAGGAGCGCTAAACACATGGCTAAGAAGTCAATGATCGCTAAGAACGAACAGCGTAAAGTCATCGTCGAGCGTTACGCTGCAAAGCGCCTCGAACTGAAGAAGGCTCTGGTTGATCCCAACTCAACCGACGAAGTACGCGAAGCTGCACGCCTCGGCCTGCAGAAGCTGCCCCGCAACGCCTCGCCGGTCCGTCTGCGTAACCGCGACATCATCGATGGCCGTCCGCGCGGTACCTTCCAGAAGTTCGGCATCTCCCGTGTTCGCTTCCGCGACATGGCTCACCGCGGTGAGCTCCCGGGCATCACGAAGTCTTCCTGGTAATTCAGGACTCCTGAAGCCAGTGGCTTGAAGAAGGGCCGGCAACCATTTGGTTGCCGGCCCTTCTCGCGTTTAAGGACTTGGCGGCTTCGCGGCCCCCACTGTTCCCTTCGGCCGTGACGCACCACACACTGCTGGCTTACGACGCCGGCGGGCCTGGTTGGGTGGTTTTGGGTTGTGGTGGCGGGGTTTTTGGGTGGTGGGGTGGGTGTGGGGGGTGGAGTTGCGGTGGGGGCGTGGTGGGTGTATTGTTTTCTAAGTCGCCGCGAGGGAGACCAGCGGAAATGCTGGGAACCGGAGGCGGCCAATCCCCTAAATTTCAAGACCGGATCTGGTCGGC
>NZ_JBFTPY010000026.1:0-43182 GCF_056398725.1 Arthrobacter sp. 01T425
AGTGCCTGCCGGACGGTCGAGGCCCCGCCGGCGATGTCCACGCCGTTGTCCCCGGCGGCCTGGCGCGCTGCGGAGTAGGCCGCGTCGAAGCCCTCGGTGACGAAGTGGAAGGTCGTTCCGCCGTCCATCTGGATCGGGTCGTGTCCGTGATGGGTCAGCACGAACACCGGCGCGTGGTACGGCGGTTCGGCTCCCCACCACCCGGCCCAGTCCTCATCCCAGTCCCCGCGGACCGGGCCGAACATGTTCCGCCCCATCACATACGCACCCCGTGGGCGCATGAGCCACTCGTTCGCGACCTTGTCGGCATCGTTGGCCCGCGGGTCGCCGATGTGCCAGCCGTGCAGCTCCAGCCCCCGCTTGCCCAGGGGGTTCTCGCGGCTCTGGTCCGGCCCGGCGACGAAGCCATCCAGCGAGATCGACATGTGGCAGGTGGTGTCCGGCATCGCGAACCTCCAGAGTGATAGCGACTTGCATGCGGTCGTGGGGATTCTGGGGATCGTAGCAGGTGATGGCATCCTCGACCACCGTCTCCGGCGGCTGGTCCCGACGGTCTCCTCACCCGGGCACGTGGGCCAAGCTGCTGGCTTCCAGGAATCCAGTAGCTGTATCGGATTTTCTGGCAGCACCAGTGCGGGCGGATGGTGTCGCGGTGGGGGACCGGCTTGCGGGCGGCAGATTCAACTGGAGGAGGCAGGCTGGTCGGGGCGGGCCAAGTCGGCCTGGATCGTGCGGATGATCGAGGCGAGGATTCCGGATGCGAGAAGTCCTGGCCCCAGCGGACCGGCGGGATTCGCGCCCAGCGGTGGCAGGCGCCGGAGCGCGGACCGGGCTTCGGCGCTCATGTGCTCGAGTTGCCAGTGGATCTCGTCGTCGTTCGTCTGGGGCCGACCGGGCGCGGCCAGTCCGGCCGCTTTCGCGGCATACGCGGCTGCCCCCAGGGCGTGCGCGCCCATGTGGGCGGCGGCGGCGGCTTGCGTGGCGGACCGGGCGGCAGCCACCGCAGCAGGGCTGGTCACCTCGCGTGCGGCACGGCCGGCCACAAACCGCCGGCGGATCTCGTCGGCGGCACTGAGTTCACCGCGGGCGAAGGCCCGCGCCCGGGCGATGGCGTCGCGGGGGCGATCATCTGCCGGCGCCTCGGCCTCAAATAAAGCCACAACCCGCTCAGCGCAGTCTGCGGCCCAAGTCGCGACGACGCGGCGCTCGGGCTCACTCAGCGTCTGCGGAGAAGCCATATCAGCACCATACACATGCTGTGCAGACCGGTCGGCTTACGGGCAGTGCGATGGACGCGAATCTCGGTCTCGATACGTGGGCACGTCTGGATTCCCGGCCGGAACCCTGGACATGACTTGGGTGTGCCGGACCCGCCCCTAAAGCAATGCCGCCTGTTCCGGCTGGAGGTCTCTACCGGGCGGGTCGCAACCTGGGTTCCCATCGGACTGCGACAGAATCGGAATCGGGTTCAGCCTGTGGGCCCACTGACGGCACCAGAAACTCCCAGGCCGGGCAGTGTCGACTTGAATCGATCGACCGCCACAACGAAAGCGGGTCATTGTGGGCATCTTCAGGAAGAAGTCTCCCGAACCGGAACCGCTTGATTCGCACCTCACGTTCTTCACGATTTCAGGCGCTAACCATTTCCGAACGATCACGCGCGAAGTTTTCGCCGAGATGGGACTCGAAGTCCATGTTCAGCCCGGCCACGCTGTCGATGACTCCGGGCGTGAATTCGGATTTTGGAACGTGGCCGCCGCTTGTGGTGACCAGCCGCAATCCTTGTGGCGGGACCTGATACGCGAACATCTTCAACGCGTTCTGGCGAGCTTCGACGCACCCGATCCGTTCGACATCCTTGCCCCTGCTGATGTAGCGAAGCAGACTTTCGCACGCCTTTATGATGAGGCGAGCATGCCAGGGATCGACGGCTACCCGCACAGGGAGTTCGCGCCGGGCATCGTCGAGATGATCGCGCTCGACCTCCCGGACACGGTTACCGTTTTCAGTCACAACAACGCAAACAAGTTCGGCGGGTTCGAAGCCCTCAGAACCCAGGGTATTGCGAACCTTCGCGGGCTGGCAGTCGAAAAACTCGAAACCCTCCCTGCACCGGGAGGGGGCTCGTTCACGGCTCTGTTAGGTGAATCTGTCTATACCGGGAGCCGGGCTCTACTTCTTCCCGACTTGGCCTCACAACTCATCGGCAAGCGCGTCCGAGAAGAATTCGGCTGGCTCATGAGCGTCCCGAACCGACACCAAGTCGTTTGGCACATCATCGAAGACGCCACCGTCATTCCAGCGGTTAACGGAATGGCCCGATTCGCCGCCATGGGATACAGCGATTCACCTGCACCGGTGAGTCCACACGTCTTTTGGTGGAACGGGACGAGCTACGAGCAACTTACCGAGGTTTCCGACGATGGTGGCCTGGGGATACGAGTAAGTCCAGCATTCCAGGCCGTCCTGGAATCGATAACTGCGGACAGTTAGAGACTTCGCCGAAGAGCCTGATACGGCTCGCGAGAAAACGGTTGTGGTTCCGTCTCGCGATGGGTGAGGAATAATACCCTCCATGACCAGCGGGGAGATCGGTAAGAGGGAAGCCCAAAAGCCGGCAACGCGCACCGGTGCGCGTGTTGACGTCGCCCCAACTCTGCCGGAATCCATAACCGGCAGGGCAAGCCCGGCAAAAGCGGCGGTCGGCGACAAGCCAGTCTTCGCATATATCGCCAGCCTGCCACAGCCGCAGCGGGGCATCGCCGAAACGGTCGATGCTTTGGCGGCAAAGACGCTGCCCAGCCTCCGGCGCTCAGTGAAGTGGGGCATGTCCTACTACGGAGTCGGCGACGGGTGGTGCTTCAGCTGCGGCGGTTTTGCTGGCCATGTGAAGCTCATGTTTGTGAATGGCGCCGCGCTCGAGCCTGTACCTCCGGTGACACCGGTGGGGATGGGCAAGTCGACTCGGGGTGTGGAGCTCAAATCCATGGACGACGTCGACGAACGCCAGATCGCGGCGTGGATGAAGCAGGTCGCGTCCGTGCCGGGTGTCGGAGGCAAGAAGCGTTGAACCGGAGGCCTGCCGCCGAGGCAAACAAGAGCACGACGGCGGATCCGGCCCGCCGTCGTGCTCTTGCGTCTATTTCTTGACGCCTATCGCAGTCCGGGTTACTTGGTGACCTGAAGTCCGGTGTCCCAGTTGAAGTCGGCGAACTCGGGGTTGGCCTGCATGGTCATGAGGACGAACTGGAAGCCTTCGAGTTCCCGGGAGCGCTTGAGCGGACCGACCACCAGGGGGCGCATGCCGCCGGCGCTGACGAAGCTGCTCACGGCGGCGGTGGCGTCCGCCTTGTCGCCGGCGATGAAGACGTCCAGGGGCTGTCCGCCTGACTCTCCGGCGACGAGGGTGCCGGCGAAGGTGGTGTTGAACGCCTTGACCACGTTGGCGCCTGCGGGGGCAAGCTGCGCAATTTCTTCGGCGGCGGAGGTGCCGGGCTCGACGACCAGGGAGTCGAAGGTCTCGAAGTTCACCGGGTTGGTGATGTCGACGATGGTCTTGCCGGTCAGGGCCTCGCCGTAGGCGCTGACGACGTTCTTGGCGGCGTCGAACGGGACAGCGAGGACCACGATGGCGCCCTGCGGGGCCTCGGCGGTGGTCCCGAAGGTGACGCCGGCGCCGAGTTTGGCGGCCAGTTCCTGCGCTTTGGTGATGTCCTGTCCGAGGATTTCCACGGTCAGGCCGCCGGCGAGTGCTCGGGTGGCGATGCCGCGGGCCATGTTGCCGTTGCCGATGATGGTGAGGTTCGTCATGGGTGTCTTCTTTCCGAATATGCGGGCCAGGAGGGTTTTCATCAGATTCTGTTCTCTTGGGGGAGTGATGCTTGAAGCTACAACTAAATGTACGTCAGGAAAGTTGAAGCGTCAATTAGTTTTTCGAACGGAACGGAGTATTCGCGCCTATGACGGCCGCTGGGCCGTATCCACGGCATCTTGAGCGAGCAGTTCGCCGGTGCGCACGATGGACGCGCGCCTGCGCTCTGCGTCCGGCGGTCCGGTGATCACGAGGGGGACATTCGGGCTCGCGACCCAGGCGTGGCACAGTGTGACGACGGTCAGGAGCAGGTCTTCCGCCGCGGCCTCGCTCAAGGCCGGAAGGGCATTCCGGACCTCGGTGACTTTGTTCGCCGAGCGGAGGGTGCGGGCCTCGGCTCCTACCGGATGTCCCTGCTCAAGCCCCTCCCAAAGGGTAAGGCGTGCGAGGCTGGGACGGCTCCTGGAAAAATCAAAGTACCGTCCCGCGAAATCTCCGATCGCACCAGGACCCATGCCGGCGACCGGAAGGTCGTCCAGGGCGGTGACGAGTTCGCGTGTGAGCGCCGCTTCAAAGAGTCCGGCCTTGCCGCCAAAGTAGAAGTAGATCCGTTCGCGGTTGCACCCGGAGATCCGCGAAATCTGATGGATGCGCGCACCGGAGAAGCCCCGATCAGAGAACTCGGTAATTGCGGCATCGAGGATTTTCTTCCGCGTCGCATCAGTGTCCCAGGCCATGGCCCCCATCATAACTCCAACCGTTTGTTTGCTTTCGCGAAACAGCACGCAGTAGCATCAATTCCAACCATACGTTTGGAGATTGAGTGGAACACGAGGGTAAGGCGCTAGCGGCCGATGAAACGGATGCGCATCATCACCGAACCGTCGGTGTGGCATCGGTCCATGTGAGGGCTGCTGTCACCTGGGTGGCGATCTTTCCGCTGGCCGCAATCGGGATGAGTATTTTGGCCGCTTTGGCGCCGGGGTGGCCAGCGATCCTGCGCGCTTTCACGCTCACTCTTGTGGTCGTTCCCATTGCCGTCTACTTCGCCGTTCCCCGCCTTCTCCTGCTCCAGGCGAAGCTGGGCCACGTTGCCACGCGCACTCGGGCGCGGCACAATGCGAAACGCCATGCGCGGGTTCGCAAGCCACGCCGGGGTGCATGATCGGGGCCGGCCTGCCGGAACGTTACAACCTGTGGGCGTCGGGGCCTGTGGCGCAGGCGTGACTGGTCTCTACCATTGCAGCGACCACGTGCAGCTCATTCTCGTCGCGGGGCCCGTAGACCATGACCATGCCTCGAGCCAGCCGGATGCCGGCCAGCGGGTGGGCCACTGCCCAGCCCTTGGCGATTGCGTCCGCGGCCAGTTGGGGCGGCAGGGCCAGGTGGAGGGAGCCGTCGTGGGGCGGGTGCTGGTGGGCAAACTCCCCGGCTGAGGGGACCAGGAACGCATCCTCGGGAGCGTCAGGTTCCGGCTTTATCATCAGGCCCCGCGCGCCTGAAACGGAGATAACGGACTGCGAAGTCGAGACTCCGGCGAGCGAACTGATCCTGGCGAACAACTTTTCCTGAAGGTCCACTGGCGCATTGTCACTGCGCTGTTCCTGCGGGATTGTCCATGACACGTTGGGACGCTGACCGGCCCTGCGGGGAAGAGTGCCGTCCGGCAGGGCCGACCAGCGTCCGCCGGTGGTACCTTCATCCGCTCCGGAACGAGCCAGGAACGACAGTCGCTCGTGGATCCAGCCCCCGAGTTCACGGAGCGTCTGGCCGCTGATTTGGTGCCCTCCGGGGTCGCGGCGGCCGTAGGCGGCGGCGGCGGAATCCGTCAGCAAGTAATTCCAGGTGCGGTCCAGCAGTTCCGTCGGGATGACTTTGTCCTGATCGCCCTGAGCGACGAAAACCGGAAGGCCTGCCAGCCGGGCCGGCGTGACCGGGACACCGGCGTCGAACGGCAAGGTGCCGTACAGAATAGCCGCACCGGAGAATCGTTGCGGATCTGCAAGGACCAGTCCGCCAGCGAATGCTGCACCCCCGCTGAAGCCGACGAGCACGACCGGCCGGCCTGCGGGGGCGACAGCATCGAGCCAGGTTCGGAACCACGCCATGGATGCCGTCAGCGACTCGGTAACCGGACGGCCAATGCCACGGTTGGCAAACCATGCATAGCCGCCGCCCTCTGCGATCGGCGCCCGGACGGCGGCATAGGCGGGGCCGGGCGGCAGGTGGTCGGCGAGGGCAATGATCTCGCGCTCGCTTGAGCCCCGGCCGTGCAACAGCACCACCAGGGGAGCCGCAGGGTCGGACGACCCGGCCGTCGTCGTCACTGCCGAGGTGCCCGGGTGATGGCCGTCAAGATCGGTGGACTTCTCGGAGATGCGCATGAATGCTCCTGTTCGGGGGTGTTGGGCACAATAAGTTTTCTCTTGAAGCTTCAACGATTATTGCGCGTCGCATATTCCCCCAGCGACTGTTGCGAATCAGCGGGGCGTCGCAACAGGGTTGGGGGGACGTAGCATTCGCTTCCGGCTGTGGGTCTTACGTGGTGACGACGAGTTTGCCGCTGACGCGGTTTTCCTCCATGTCCGTGTGGGCCTGGACGATGTTATCGAGGGTGTAGACCTTGCCGATGGGTACCATCGCGGTGCCGTCACTGACAGCCTGCAGGAATTCCTGGAGCACCCCGCCGGGGAGGTCGGGGGCGCCGCCTGTGTAGGAGGTGAGACGGACGCCCCGCGGAATGTAGTCAATCGGATAGAAGTCCGGTACTGTCCACTGGTTTGAGAGCATCCCGGTGAAGCAGACGACGCCGTGGACCCGGGTGGCGCGCAACGTGTCGGGCAGCGTGGGGATGCCGACGAGTTCGAGGGCGGCGTCCACGCCGCCCGGAACAATGCGGCGCACGGCAGTGGCGAGGTCGCCGTCGTCGATCAGGACATGATCGACGCCGATCGAGGCGAGCGCTTCCCGCCTGGCTTCGTCACGCGTTGAGGCCAGGACGGTGAGCCCGCGGCGCTTGGCAAGTATTGCGGCGGCCATGCCGACGGAGGAGGTTCCGCCGCGGATGAGCAGGCTCTGGCCGGGCTGGACGTCCAGGCCAATGGTGAGGGAGCCGTGGGCGGTCTGAAGCATCTCAGGGATGGCGCCGATGACGGACCAGGGCAGCTCTGATTCGAAGGCAATGACCTGCCGGGCCGGCACGCACGTGTACTCGGCATAGCCGCCGTCGAACACGCGGCCCATGCCGCCCATCAGGGTGGCGACCTTCTGCCCGGTGCGGAACTCGCCGCCGGGGGAGTCGGCCACCTCTCCGACAGCTTCGATCCCGGGCACGCGCGGGAACGTGACGCCCTCGGCCAGGCCCAGGCGGGTGTGCAGTTCCGAGCGGTTGAGCCCGAAGGCCCGGACCCGGATGAGCACCTGGCCCGGCAGTGGCACGGGGATGGGCAGGTCGCGAATGACCAGCGCCTCGGCCGGCCCTGGGCCGTCCAGCACAACGGCCCGCATGGTGCCGCCGCTCACTGACCGGCCGCCTTGGAGTTGAGCGCCGTGGAGTGCAGCGCCTTGGAGTCCACGGAGGGCCGCTGGGCGCTGCGGACCCGTGTCAGGAGGTCCAGCAGGGTGGTGGTCTCCTGCGGACTCAGGGCCGGGGTGAACCAGCGCGCGAGTTCGGCCTCGATCACTGCGCGTCCCCGAGCGACCACCGCGGCACCCGCCGCCGTGAGGTCAAGGAGTGAGGAGCGCCGGTCGCCCGGGTTCATCTTCCGCGAGCAGTACCCGGCCGCCTCAACACGGTCAACCAGCTTGCTGGCGCCGCCCACGGTTATGGCCAGCGCCGACGCGATGTCGAACACCCTGCACGTGCCAAGGGAGGAGACAACGACCATCGCCTCGAACCTGCCGAGGGGAAGTCCGCATTCCTGGCGCAGGCGGGCGTCGACCGCATCCCACAGCTCGGTTTCCAGCCGGGTCAGTGCGCTGAAGAGGGGATAGAAGTCAGTCTGGCCAGTTCTGGTGTCCATGGATCAAGATTAGCATTTGGATTCCATGGAAGATACTTCCCCGGATTCTACTTACCGGCCGGCTGCAGCTCTTTGGCGGACTCGTGTGCTCCTGCTCGAGGGCTAGACTCTGATCGGACGTCCCGGCGACCATCGACGATGGGCGAATATCGCAGAGGAGCCTTGATGGCTGGCGGCAGCAGTGAGCCCGGTAGGACTGTGACCTCGAAGGTGCTCTCCATCCTGGAAGCCTTCGAAAAGTCCCGGGGTGCCCTCAGCCTGACGGAAATCGCGGAAAAATCCGGGCTGCCCCTGAGCACCGCCCACCGGCTTGTCAACGAGCTCACGGACTGGGGATTACTTTCCCGCGAGCCCAACGGCCGCTATCAGCTGGGCATCCGCCTCTGGGAGCTTGCCCAGAACACCGGGCGGCAGCTCCGCGACGCGGCGCGCCCATACATCCAGGATCTTTTCTCCCTCACGGGCGAAACCGCGCACCTGGCCGTCCGGTCCGGCCACGAGGTGCTGTACATCGACCGCGTCTACGGCTCCAAGCGCCTGCCCCGAGCTTCCCGCGTCGGCGGACGCCTGCCCATGCACGCGACCGCCGTCGGGAAGGTCCTCCTGGCCTTCGAGGAGGATTGGGTCCGCGACGCCTACCTGAACCGGCAGCTCGAGCGGCACACCGCGCACACCCACGTTGACCCGAGAAAACTGGCCGCCGAACTGACCCAGATCCGGGAGCAGGGCTACGCCACTACGCTCGAGGAAGTCCGGCTGGGCTCGTGCTCCATCGCCGTCCCGGTCTTCCACACCGGCAGAATCGGCGCCGCGATCGGCCTGGTGCTTCCCACGAGCCAGGCCGCCACGATGAGCCGCCACCTTCCCGTCCTGAGGGGCATCTCGGCGCAGATCGAACGCGCCACCGCGCGGATCCCGTTGGAGACGCTGCTGGGTAGCCACGCCGCGGGATCGGACTAGTCCGAATCCTGCAGCTGCAGGCCCGCGGCAAAGTGGCTTCCGCTCAGTGGAAGCCATTCCTGCCATCCCGAGGTGACGGGGGCCACACTGGTGGAAGAACCCCCGGCATGCACTGCTGCTGTCAGCGGGACCGGAAAACCAAGGAGCCCAGATGTCATCGTCGACTGAAACGGCCGGCCGCTGTCCCTTCGGACACGGCGCCGAAGCCCCTACGGGGCACCACGGCTACGAGCCGTTCCAGATGAAGGATCCCTTCGCCGCCTACGCCGAACTCCGGGCCGAGCAGCCCGTGATGTTCGACGAGCGGATCGGCCTCTATGTCGTCTCCCGATATGACGACATCAAGGCCGTCTTTGAAGACTGGGAGACTTTCTCCAGCGAAAACGCCCAGGCGCCTGTCCGCGAACGCGGTGCCGCGGCCAAGAAGATCATGGACGACGGCGGCTTCACCGCCTACTCGGGCCTCTCCGCCCGCCGCCCGCCGGAGCACACCCGCATCCGCGCCGTGGTGCAGAAGGCCTTCACCCCCCGCCGCTACAAGGCTCTGGAACCGTTCATCCGGCAAAACGTCGTCGTACTGCTTGAAGAAATGCTGGCCCGGCCGGAAGGCCGCGGCGACATGGTCAAGGACCTTGCTTACGACGTCCCCACCATCACCATCCTCACCCTGATCGGCGCAGACGTAGCCCAGGTCGACACCTTCAAGCGCTGGAGCGATTCCCGCGCCGCCATGACGTGGGGCGACCTCACTGACGACGAACAGATCCCGCACGCCCACAACCTGGTGGAGTACTGGCAGGAATGCCTCCGGCTAGTCAGGGTGGCTCACGAGGAAGGCGGCGACAACCTCACCGCGGACCTGGTCAAAGCGCAGCAGGACGGCGCCGAAATCTCCGACCACGAGGTCGCTTCCGTCCTCTATAGCCTGCTCTTCGCCGGCCACGAGACCACCACCACGCTGATCTCCAACGCCCTCCGCGAACTCCTGGCCCGCCCCGAGCAGTGGAAGCAGCTGGTGGAGGACCCGAAAAAAATTCCCGCCGCCATCGACGAGGTCCTGCGCTACGCCGGCTCGATCGTCGGCTGGCGCCGCAAGGCCCTCAAGGACGCTGAAGTTGGCGGCGTCGCCATCGAAGAAGGCGCACAGTTGCTGCTCCTCATGGGCTCAGCCAACCGGGATGACACCAAGTTCGACGCCGGCGAGGACTTCGACATCACCCGCCCCAACGCCCGCGAGCACCTGTCCTTCGGGTTTGGCATCCACTACTGCCTGGGCAACATGCTCGCCAAGCTCCAGGCCAAGATCGCCCTCGAGGAAGTGGTCCGGCTCGTCCCGGAGCTGCAGCTGGAGCATCCGGAAACCATCTCCTTCCGGGAGAACCTCTCCTTCCGCGTCCCCGAGACCGTCCCCGTCACCTGGAAGGCCTGAGAAATATGCATAGCAACGAATACGTCCAGTTCTTCGACGGCGGCATCGAACCGAAGCTCGAAAACCTTGGCGGCAAGGGCGCCTCCCTGGTCACCATGACCTCCGCCGGCATGCCCGTCCCGCCCGGCTTCGTGGTCACCACCGCGCAGTTCGATGCCTTCATGGAGGAAGCCGGGATCACCCGGGACATCCACCAGCTCCTTGCAGGACTGGACCCCGAAGACATGGGCCAGGTGGATAGGGTGTCCGCCGCGATCCGGGCGGACATCCGCTCCCGCGCGGTGCCTCAGGCCCTGCGCGAGCTCACCGTCGCCGCCTACGAGTCCCTGATGTCCCGCTTTGAGTCGCCGGTCCCGGTGGCCGTTCGCTCCAGCGCCACCGCCGAGGACCTGCCGGACGCCTCCTTCGCCGGCCAGCAGGACACTTACCTCTGGCTCGACGGCGTCAAGGCCGTCACCGAGCACATCCGCCAGTGCTGGGCCTCGCTCTTCACATCCCGCGCCATCATCTACCGGCTCAAGAACAACATCCCCAACGAGGGCCTCTCGATGGCGGTCGTGGTGCAGAAGATGGTCAACGCACGGGTCTCCGGCGTCGCCATCACCATGGACCCCACCAACGGCGACCGTTCCAAGATCACTATCGACTCCTCCTACGGGGTGGGGGAGATGGTGGTCTCCGGCCAGGTCACGCCGGACAACATCATGCTGGACAAGGTCACGCTGGCGGTCGTCTCCGAACACCTCGGCGACAAGCACGCCGAACTCGTCCCGGACGCTGTTGCCGGCCGCCTGGTGGAGCGGGAGGTCGACGCCGAACGCCGCGGCCGCCGCAGCCTCACCGGCGCCGAGCTCACCGCCGTCGCGCAGATGGCCAAGCGCGCGGAGAAGCACTACAAGTGCCCGCAGGACATCGAGTGGGCCCTCGATGCGGACTTGCCGGACGGGGAGAACCTGCTCCTGCTGCAGTCCCGCCCGGAAACCGTGCACTCCTCGAAGCCTGTTGTCCCATCCTCGGCAGCCGCCGGCGGCTACTTCAGCGGACTCAGCCCCGCCACTTCTGCGGCAGCACCCGCTTCCCCGACAACGCCAGCCACCACGACGCCGGCCATCACGACGCCGGCCGGCCCGGCGCCGTCGTCCGCCACCGGCTTTAGCCTCGGCAGCATCACCGCCTCACTGCTGAAGCCGTCCTTCTAGAACGTTCCGACCCGCTAGTCCGCTACGTCACCCAGGCTCAACGCCGAGCCCGTATTGAAAGGACCGCCATGTCCCTGAAGTCCTTCCCCAAACCCTCCGAGCTCGCGGTCCCCGCCGGGGCCGAGGGCTGGGAAAAGATCTACCCGTACTATCTGGTCTTCCAGGACAAGCTCAAGGAGCAGGAGGACGCCAAGTTCTGGTTCTGCGACAGCCAGCATTGGCCCACCGTGTTCAAGCCCTTCGAGACCATCGGCGGCGAGTTCGCGGTCAAGTGCCTGGGCCAGTACAACGCCCGGCACCTGATGATCCCCAACGCCAACGGCATCGAGTTCCGCGTCCACCTGGGCTACCTCTACATGTCGCCCATCCCGGTCCCGGCGGACCAGATCGCCGCCCGCGTGCCCCTGTTCGAACAGCGCGTTGGCCACTACTTCCAGAACTGGGACCAGCTGCTCAAGCAGTGGCACGTCAAGGTCAAGGGCACCATCGACGAGATGGAAACCATTTCCTTCCCCAAGCTCCCGGACCTGGTCCCCATGGAGGACATCCTCTCCGGCAAGGGCAAGGACGGCTCCGAGAAGCTCCTGGAAAGCTACGACCGGCTCATCCAGCTGGCCTACCAGAACTGGCAGTACCACTTCGAGTTCCTCAACCTCGGCTACATCGCCTACCTGGACTTCTTCAACTTCTGCAAGCAGGTGTTCCCCAACATTCCGGACCAGTCCATCGCCACCATGGTGCAGGGCGTGGACATGGAGCTCTTCCGCCCGGATGACGAGCTCAAGCAGCTGGCCAAGCTCGCCGTGGAACTTGGGATCCAGGCCCACTTCAGCAACACCGACGACGTCGAGGCCACCCTGGCTGCCATCGCCGCGGCCCCCGGAGGCAACCGCTGGACGTCCCAGTACGATGCCGCCAAGGACCCGTGGTTCAACTTCACCGTGGGCAACGGCTTCTACGGCCACGACAAGTACTGGAACGAACACCAGGAAATCCCGCTCGGCTACATCGCGGACTACATCCGCCGCGTGGACGAGGGCCAGGAAATCATGCGGCCGGTGGAGGCGCTCATCGCAGAACGCGACCGCATCATCGAGGAATACCGCGAGCTGCTCGAAGGCGAAAATCAGGCCCTCTTCGACGCCAAGCGCGGGCTCGCCGCCACCGCCTACCCGTACGTGGAGAACCACAACTTCTACATCGAGCACTGGACCATGGGCGTCTTCTGGCGCAAGATCCGCGAGCTGTCCCGCATGATGCAGGCCGAGGGTTTCTGGACTGAACCGGACGACCTCCTCTACCTGGGCCGCAACGAGGTCCGCGACGCGCTGTTCGACCTGGTCACGGGCTGGGGCGTCGGTGCCAAGCCGATCGGTCCCGACTACTGGCCGGCAGAGATCGAGCGCCGCCGCGGAATCGTGGACGCGCTCAAGACCGCCCGGCCTGCCCCGGCGCTGAACACCCCGCCGGAATCCATCACCGAACCCTTTACCCGGATGCTGTGGGGCATCACCACCGAGCAGGTCCAGCAGTGGCTGGGCGCCGGCGAGGAAGTGGAGGGCGGGGGCCTGCGCGGCATGGCTGCCTCGCCGGGCGTGGTGGAGGGCCTGGCCCGCGTCATCACCGACGCGGACCAGCTCTCCGAGGTCCAGCAGGGCGAGATCCTGGTGGCCACCGTCACCGCGCCGTCCTGGGGCCCGATCTTCGGCAAGATCAAGGCCACGGTCACGGACATCGGCGGCATGATGAGCCACGCGGCCATCGTCTGCCGGGAGTACGGTCTTCCGGCGGTGACCGGAACGGGTTCCGCCTCCACCACCATCAAGACCGGCCAGCGGCTGCGGGTGGACGGCACCAAGGGCACCGTGCAGATCCTCGATGCCGACCAACCGGAGCTCCTGGCGACCGGACCCGGCGCCCACGCCCACAGCCACAGTCATGTCTGAGCTGAACGCGCCGGCTGCAAGGACCGTCCTGATCACCGGTGCCGCCGGCGGGCTGGGCCGGGCGTTTGCGCTCGGCTTTGCCGGCCGCGGGTACCGCGTGGCGGTCGCCGACATCAACCTCGAGGGCGCTGAGCAGACGGCCAAACTGGTCCGCGAACTCGGCGCCGAGGCCGCCGCCTTCCCGGCGGACGTCACCAGCGTGGACTCCACTGAGATCCTCGCACGGGACTGCGCGGACTTCGGGAACGGAAGCATCGACGTCGTCCTCAACAACGCGGCGGTGTACGCGGGGGTGACCCGCAGCCCGTTCGAGGACATCGACCCGGCCGAATGGGACCTGGTGATGAACGTCAACCTCAAGGGCCCCTGGCTCGTGACCCGCGCGGCGAGCCCGTACCTGCCCGAGGGCGGGCGCGTCATCAACCTCTCCAGCGCCACCATCTTCAGCGGCTCGGAACAGTGGCTCCACTACGTCGCGTCCAAGGGCGGCGTGGTGGCCCTGACCCGGGTGATGGCCAAGGAACTGGGGCGCCGGGGGATCACGGTCAACGCGATCGCCCCCGGCTTCACGCTCACCGAAGCCAGCTACGGCCTGATGGAGAACGCCGAGAACTACGGTGTGGACCGTGGGGCCATCAAGCGGGCCAGCCAGCCCGAGGACATCGTGGGCGCGGCCCTCTTCCTGGCTGGGCCGGACAGTTCCTACTACACGGGCCAGACCATGGTGGTGGACGGCGGCCGCCAGTTCATCTGAGGCGCTCCCTTGCCTGCCATCATCCGATTCAACCTAAGGAGAACCACATGCCAACGGTTCATTTCACCGACGCCGAGGGCGCTGTCCGCGACGTCCAGGGAAACCCCGGCGATTCAGTCATGGAAACGGCCGTCCGCAACGGCGTCCCCGGGATCGTCGCCGAATGCGGCGGCTCATTGTCCTGCGCTACCTGCCATGTCTTCGTCCGCGAGGACTGCCTTTCGCAGCTTCCGCCGATGGAGGACATGGAAGACGAAATGCTCTACGGCACCGCCGTCGACCGTGAGGACAACTCGCGGCTGTCCTGCCAGCTCCGGCTCACGGACACGGTGGAGCTGTTCGTCACCACCCCGGAAACCCAGGTGTAGCCGTGGGCGCGGAAGCAATGGAGCAGGCAACTGACACCCTCGTCGCGGAGCAAAGCACTCCAACGCGCACAGGGCTCCTAATCATCGGCGCCAGCCAGTCCGGGGTCCAGCTTGCTGTATCGCTGCGGGCACTCGGCTTCGACGAACACATCACCCTGCTCGGCGACGAGGACCACCGACCCTACCAGCGCCCGGCCCTGTCCAAGGAGTTCCTGCAGGGCACGGTAGAGAGCGAATCACTGATCTTCCGCTCCAACGATTACTGGGCCGGACACAACGTGGCCCTGGTCAAGGGCGAATACATCGTCCGGATCGACAAGGAACCCGACGGCTCCGGGGTCGCGCATTCTTCCGCCGGAAAACAGTTCCCTTTCAAGCGGCTGGCGCTCACGGTCGGCGCCCGGGCCCGCAAGCTGGAGATTGAGGGCGGGAACCTCGACGGCGTGCTGTACCTCCGCAACGCCGACGACGCGCTGGCACTCAAGGCGCGGGTGGGGGATGCCACGGATGTGGTGGTGATCGGCGGCGGATTCATCGGACTGGAGGCCGCGTCCAGCCTGCGGAAGATGGGCAAGAACGTCACGGTTCTGGAATTCGGTCCGCGGCTCGTTGGCCGGGCCGTGGGAGATGAGACGGCCGCGTACTTCCTGCAGGCGCACCGTTCCCGCGGCCTGGACATCCGGCTCAACACCAGCGCCAAGCGCTTCACAGCCAGCGAGGGCGGTAGCGCGGTCGCCGGCGTCGAACTCCAGGACGGCACAGAGCTCTCCGCGCAGATTGTGCTCGTGGGGATCGGCGTCATTCCCAACACACAGCTGGCCGAACAGCTCGGGCTGACGGTGGACAACGGGATTGTGGTGGACCGCTTCGCGCTCGCCTCGGACGGCACAACGGTGGCGATCGGCGACTGCGCCAACATGCCCAACCCGGTGCCAGGGTCGGAGCCGGGGGAGCGGATCCGGCTGGAAAGCGTCAACAACGCCATCGAACACGCGAAGGTGGCCGCCTACTCGCTGACCGGGCGGCGCGAGGAATACGCCGGGATCCCGTGGTTCTGGTCCAATCAGGCGGACCTCAAGTTGCAGATCGCCGGACTGTGCAACGGCTACGACCAGACGGTACTCCGGCGGGACGAGGACCGCGGGAAGTTCAGCGTCCTGTACTACCGCCAGGGCCAGGTCATCGCCGCGGACTGCGTCAACGCCCCGCTGGACTTCATGGCCGTCAAGAACGCACTGGCAAAGGACCAGAACATCCCTGCCGACGCGGCGGCGGACCCCGCCACGCAACTCAAGACCATCACCACGGACAGCTAACTGCACTCAGACAGTACGCCGGCCCACCCGAAGGAGCATTATGAGCACCCCCAAGACTCCGGTCGCAGCCAGCCCCGCCGCTGAACCGGTGGACGTGCCGGCCCAGGCCTTTGCCGCGGAGTACAGCGTCCGGCCTGTTCCCGCGGCTGGTCCGGTAGACACCACCGCGATCTGCAATACCCCGGCTGCCGTTCAGGAACTCGACGCCCTGTGGAAGGCCGTGGTCCATGAGACGCGGACACGCGGAAACGACATCCACTTGCCGATTTCCTTGGCCTACGCCGAACGGCTGTGCCGGGCCTATCCCGGCGCCGACGCTGAACTGGTGCGCGTGGCCACCGTGCTGCACGACACTGGCTGGGCCCACGTTGATGAATCCCGCATCATATCCGAGGGCTTCACCGGTGACTGGCGGAAGGCCGCCATCCGCTACGAACACGAGCAGCAGGGCTGCGACGTGGCCCGCCGGGTGCTCCCCGCCCTGGGATACTCCACCGAATTCATTGAGCGCGTCTGCGAGATCATCGACGGCCACGACACCCGGCCGGTGGCCCGGTCCCTGGAAGACGCCCTGATGCGCGATGCCGACAGGCTATGGCGCTTCGACCGCGCCGGGATCGCCCTCGCCTCCTCGTGGTTCGCCATGGACCCGGCCACGTACACCGACAGGCTGGCCACCGAGATCCTGCCCGAACTCATCACCCAGGCCGCGCACGATATGGCCGCCGCGGACCTAAACCGATCCAACGCCCTTCTTAAGACGGCGGTGATCCGATGACCTCCGCCACGCATGATGCTCCTGCCCTGGTAGCCCGGACGGAGCTGTCCCTGCCGCATACGCATGTGGATACGATCTTTGTCGACGGCGCGTGGCAGCCTTCGCGGGGCACCGGCCGCAACCCGGTGACCGACCCCGCTACGGGCGAAGTGTGGGGCTCGGTGCCGGACGGAACGCCGGAAGACCTGGACGCCGCCGTCGGCTCTGCCCAGCGTGCCTTTCAGGGCGAGTGGCCCCGGCTTACCCCGTCTGAGCGCGCCAGCTACCTTCTCCGGATCGCTGAGGAGGTGGAGAATCGGGCTCAGGAGCTTGCCCTGACGAACTCGCGGGAAAACGGCTCACCGGTGTCCGAATCCGCCGGGGCGGCAGCCAACGCGGCCGGTATCTTCCGGTACTTCGCCACCCTCGCCGAGTACCTTGAGCATGAGGATGTCCGCCCCTTCCCGCGCGGCGGCGGCGAGTCAGTAGTGCGGCGCGACCCGCTGGGAGTCTGCGCGCTGATCGCGCCGTGGAACTTCCCCATCAACCTGGTGGTCATCAAACTGGCGCCGGCTCTGCTGGCAGGCTGCACCGTGGTGATCAAGCCGGCGTCGCCCACGCCGCTGTCCATCCGGGTGATTATCGAGGCCGTCGCCGCGGCCGGGGTTCCGGCGGGCGTGGTCAACCTGGTAACCGGCTCCGGCCGGCTGGGGGATCAGTTGGTGAAGCACCCGGGCGTCGAAAAGGTGGCGTTCACGGGATCGACGCCGGTGGGCCGGAAAATTGCCGCGGCCTGCGGGGAACTGCTGCGTCCGGTCACGCTGGAGCTGGGCGGGAAGTCCAGCGCCATTGTGCTCCCTGATGCGGATCTGGATGCGATGTCCAAGGTGCTGATCCGGTCGTCGATGCGCAACACCGGCCAGACCTGCTACATCTCGACCCGGATCCTGGCGCCCGCGAGCCGATACGACGAAGTGGTGGAGATGGTCACGGCCACGATTGCGGCCGGAAAGCAGGGTGATCCGCTCGAGGCGGACACTGTGTTCGGCCCTTGCGCAACGGAGTCCCAGTACCGGACCGTGCTGGAGTACGTGGAGTCGGGCCTGGCCGACGGCGCGCGGGCCACCACCGGTGGGCGTGCGGCGTCGTTAGGCGGTGGCCTTGAGGGCGGCTATTTCGTGGAGCCCACAGTCTTCGCCGACGTCACCCCGGAGATGCGGATCTCCCGCGAGGAGATCTTCGGCCCGGTCCTGTGCATCCTAAAATACGACGACGCCGATGGCAGTGTTGACGAGGCCGTCGCGCTGGCGAACAACACCGAGTTCGGGCTCGGCGGTCTGGTGTTCGGGCAGGACGCGGCGGCTGCTCTGAACGCGGCCGACCGGATGGACACGGGATCCGTGGGCATCAACTTCTTCGCCTCCAACCATGCAGCCCCCTTTGGCGGCCGGCACGATTCCGGCCTTGGCACCGAGTACGGGATTGAAGGCCTGAACGCGTACCTGAGCTACAAGTCCATCCACCGCCGCACGTAACTAGCGGGATGCCCCTGACACGGTAAAGGCAGTCGATCCTTTGGGCGGCAGGATCACAGCGGGAATGATGCAACGAGGCGGGCGAGCGGCGGAGGCGCCTTTCCGGCCGGCAAGGCGTCGACCAGCAGTGGCGCGTATCGGATCTTGTTGCCGCTGCGTCCCCCGAAGAACCGGCGCAACTGCGCCGTTATTGGCCGCTCTCGCAGGGACGGCTGGCGTTGGAGGAGCCGGAACGACGCGAGCTCGCCTTGAGCCGCGATGACTTTGAGCACGGCATCGATCCCCAGGCAGCGGATGAGTTCGTCCTCCAGATCGGCGTGGCAGACGTGGAATCCAAGCTCGGCCAGCGCACCGGACCCGATACCTGCCCGGCCGAGCGCGCGGGTGATGCCACGGGATTCCCCTGCATCACACAGGCCTAACAACCGGTGGCCTGCGCCATTCGGTCCGTAGCGGTCGAGGAAGTGGACGATGCTGGTCGCGCCTCCCATCGGCACGACCGACACCCGCAAGTCTGCCAGGTCATGGCCAAGGCGGAAGGCCAGCCTCTCAACCGCCAGCCTGTCACTCTCACCCTCGACCAAAACCGTCGTCGCCTGCATGGAACCAGTATGCCGAACGCATTGCCTGGTCACGGGCTCCTCGCCCGACACGCAGAAGGTGGTCAGGCCGCGGACACGTCGACCAGGACCTTCCCGACGAAGCCTTGTTCTACGGCGTCGTGCGCTGCCGCGGTTTCCTCGAGTCGAAAGCGGGTGAGGGGCAGTCCGTGCTCATCGTCGACCCGCAATGCCCCCGCTTTCAGCGCATCGGCGACGGCGGCGACGGCCGCCGCCTTCTGCAGCTCCGTCACGGTGTACGTGAGGATGAACTGGAATTGGACGTTCTTGCCCATGCTCTCGCGAATGGGAATGGCCAAGGATTCACCGGGGTTGGCAGCATAAATGGAAATGGTTCCGCCCGGCTTCACCACCTTGAGGTCATTGCCGATGTTCGCCGGAGCATTGACGTCGACGATCGTATCAACGCCTCCAGGGGCTGCCTCGCGCACGGCCTGTGGGACGTCGGCAGTGCGGTAGTTGATCACATTGTGCGCGCCGGCCCGGCGGGCAAGTTCAACTTTCCGCTCCCCGCTCACGGTCGCGATGACGGTTGCCCCGGCCCAGCGGGCGAGCTGAATGGCCGCATGCCCGACCGCACCCGCGCCACCGGTGACCAGCACCACCCGCCCTTCCAGGGCGCCCGGCGAAAGCCTGGCCGGGCCGTCCTGGCCGGAGGTCAGTGCACGATGTGCCGTCAGTGCCGGGATCCCCAGGGATGCGCCCGTGTCGAAGGACTCCATCTCTGGAAGGGCAACGGCCTGCGCGGCCGGCACCACCACGTACTCCTGGGCTGTGCCCTCGGTGCCGCCCCAGGCGACGTCCCAGAGCCAAACACGATCGCCGACGGACAGCCCCGGCACGCCGGATCCAAGCTCGTCGATAACGCCGGCACCATCCTGGTTCGGCACTTTTGGTGCCTCCAGCCTGCTTCCGCTCCCGCCGGCGGCCCGGGACTTCCAGTCGGTGGGATTGACCCCGGAGACCACCACCCGGACTCTGACTTGGCCCGGTCCGGGTACCGGCAGTGGCCTGTCCTGGAGGGTCATCACGGACGATGGCCCTGTCTTTTCGTACACGATGGCCTTCACTGTTACTCCGCTTCTTCGGATTCCATTGGGGGAAGGGATGAGAGCGCCGTGAGAACCTGGGGGTTCTCCTGGTCGCCATGATGGCTCGGATACCTCTGACGTCAATTGAGGCGCTTGATCCCACGCTAACGCAAAAGGGGAAATGGGCGGATCAGGTCAAATGGTCGAAGTCGCCGCGCGCCCAAGCAGCGTGCCGTTGGGCGGAATCGTGCAGAATGGCCTTGGCGCCGGACGCGATGACATTGTTGAAGTTGCCGTAGATCCGGTCGAAGTTGAGTTCTCCCAGCTGCGCGGCGATTCGCACTGCCACCGCGCCGGATAGCGGCACGTGGTTAGGGTAGCTGCGCATGAAGGCGATGGAGCGACGGTCTGGATTCGGATACACGCTGTCACCGGTCAGCAAAACTCCTTTGCGGCCGGCGCCTGCTGCCCAGTGCACGACCGCGCTGCCCGGGAAATGGCCCCCGGTCTGGTGCAGGGTCAACCCTTCGGCGATAGGTTGACTGCCGGACCAGTATTTAATGAGCGGATCATTGCGCCCCAGCCATCGCCGGTCTGCATCCGCCACAAGTACGGGGACGCCGCCGAGCCGATGCGACCATTCGACCTGCACACCGAACATGTGTGGATGGCTGGCGGCGATCGCCAGGACCGGGCCCCGCTCGAGCACTGCCTTCGCAGCGCTGTCGTCGACATATCCGACCGGATCCCACAACAGCGAACCCTCGTGTGTCGCCACAAGCTGGGCGGTCTGGCCGATCCCGACTTTTGGCTCTGTCCGGATCCCGACAAGGCCCGGCTCGTTCTCCGTCAACACCGTTTGCTGGCCCTCCTGCGCCAGCCCGTCCAGTGTGAGCCACTTTTGTCCGTCCTCGGGTACATACTGCCGCTCGTCGGTGCAGATCGGGCAGACCCCCGGCGTAGGTTCGTCGCGTTCCACGGCGCAGGTTGCGCAGATCAGCATGGTGGGTCCCTTCTAAGGTCTTGTGTCCTGCTCCTCTTGCCCACCGTAAGCGTGCCCTGCGTCGTCGGGAAGCCTATGCCGCTGTCAACTTCTAACGCGAAAATCTGGCGTTCAGGCCCGGCGTGCACCCCGCCGCGCCTTTTGCCATGTTGGACGGCGGTGATGTGCGGCCGGCCGCGATGGCAGCCGCAAAATGGATCCCGCAACCCGGGTGTGCGTCGAATTGGGTGTCAGGAGCGTCGATACATATTCAGCGCACCGACGGGGACAGCAGGGCGGCTATGACGTTCACCGCATACCAGCCCAATGCCCCAAGTGCACCCAGAACGGCAACGGAAACCACCCAAAATAGGGCCGAGAGTTTCGGCCTCGGCTTCTCATCCATAACAACCACCCCGCAATCAATTGGCATACCTCGGACCGAATCTTGGCTGAACCCCCTTGCGGAAAGCTTGGAATCGAGCAAGCCTCAAGACGCCTGAGCCCCGTCCTTGGTGTCAGGATCCGGTGTCAGGATCCGGCGGTCAGGATCCAGGGCGCCCCGGCCACTCTTTGCCGGCCCAGGGGTCGTAGTCGGCGATGAGCTCCTCCTGCGGCGGACGCTCATTTTCCGGGACGTGTTGCAGGTTCACCCGGACCCGGTACCAGAGCGAACTCGATCCCCGCATTCTGTCGACGAGTACGTCTGCGGGGTGCAGGGCTGATAAGAGGTCCGCATGCCGGGTCTTCCATTCCTCGAGCGCCGCGAGCGCCTCGGGCTTGGTCTTGGTCCGTGCCACCTCGATGAGCGGCATTACCGATTGCCGGCGGCCCAGACCGTCGCCGCCGCGCGGCGGCTTCTCGGCGGGGCCGAGCCCGGCAGCCAGACTGATGAGCCTGTCGAGTGTCCCTGCCGCGTCGTCGATCCCGGCGTGGGGGTCGCCCATCGCCGCGAAGCGCTCAAGCACCGTGGGCACCGTGAATTGTTCCGGCCGGGTGGAGGTAACCTCGTCCCACGTGAGCGGAGTCGAGACCCGGGCGTCGGGCAGGGGCCGGATCGAGTACGCCGATGCCACGGTGCGGTCCTTGGCGTTCTGGTTGAAGTCGACGAACACACTCTCGCCGCGCTCCTCCTTCCACCACCGTGCGGTGGCGAGGCCCGGAGCGCGGTTCTCGACCTCGCGGGCGAGGGTCTCGGCGGCGAGCCGCACGTCGTAGTACGACCACTGAGGCGCGATGCGCACGAGGATGTGAAGTCCCCGCGAACCGCTCGTCTTCGGCCACCCCACCAGTCCGACGTCGTCGAGCACCTCCCGCGCGACATAGGCGACGTCGACGATCTGCGCCCAGTCGACCCCCGGCATCGGGTCGAGGTCGACCCGGAGCTCGTCCGGGTGCTCGAGGTCCTCGGCACGCACGGGGTGCGGGTTGAGGTCCAGGCATCCGAGATTCACGACCCACGCCAAGCCTGCAGCATCCCGGATGACGGCCTCTTCGGCTGATGTTCCGGACGCGTAGTGCAGCGTTGCCGTGTCGATAAAGTCGGGGTGGTTTTCAGGCACGCGTTTCTGAAAGAACGGCTCAGCGCCGATCCCCTTCGGGAAGCGCTTGAGTACCATGGGCCGGCCGCCTGCGCCCCGCAGCGCACCGTCGGCGACGGCGAGGTAGTAGCGGACCAGGTCGAGCTTGGTCAGCCCGGGTTCGGGGAACACCACCTTGTCCGGACTCGAGATGCGAACCTCGTTGCCGGCTATGTTGAGGATCTCGGCGGGGGTCTTCGACGAGTTCATTCCGCCACGCTAGTTCCGGACGGCTGCGCTTGGGAATAGCATTCCGGCATGGACGCCAAGTTATTCGCCTATCTCAGCTACAGTGACGCACCCGCAGCCCTGGACTGGCTCCAGGCCGTGGGATTTGGCGTTATTCAGCGGCACGACGGACCCGCAGGGTCAGTGCTGCACGCCGAGATTTCCATGGGGGAGGCGGTGCTAATGGTGGCAAGTAGCGATGCCGCCTACCAGCGGCCGCCACTTATCGGCCAGTCAACCGGCCAGGGACTATATCTTCTGGTCGAAGACGTCGACGCCTTTCATCAGAAGGCCCTCGCCGCGGGCGGAACCTCAGTGATCGAGCCCGAAGCCACCCAATGGGGCGCCCGGCGCTGCCGGGTGCTCGATCCGCAAGGACAGGAATGGAGCGCCGGCACCTACCAGCCCGGAATAGTCTCGTGATGCGTCCTTGCCTGCCCCCGGGCAGGCGCTTTTAGGTGCCCTCCTGGGTGCCGGTGTCGAAGGGCTTGCCCGCGGCCGGCGGCTTTTCGCCAGGCGTACCTGTTCCGGCCTTGCGCAGCGGATCTACAGTACCTTCCGCGCCGTAGTCACCTTCGGTGTACTGGCCGATTTCCGACCCGGCCGTGCGTCCCGGAGCCGTGCCAGCGCCGCCGTAGTCGGCTGCTACGTAGCGCCCGGATTCCTTGGCTCGGTCTCCCAAGGGTTCGGGCAGGCCGCCCTCCCTGCCGGCCGCACCGTAGTCACCTTGGACGTATTGGCCTTCCTCGTCCTCGGCGTGCCGGCCTCTCTGCACGCCAGCCTTACCGTACGCTCCTTCGACGTACCGGCCCCGGAGCTCCTTATCTTCTGGTTTCACGTCCGCGGGCGCCTGGTCCGCGGGCAATTCGGAGTCGCTGCGGTCTGTCATGATCCTGCCCTCCAGAGACGAATCCATGCGTCTAATCCGGCGCAATTCAAGTCTAGTCAGGGCCACTGCACCACGACAGAGGGCAGCGGCCGCCGGCCGCCCGCCTTGGGTGGCCAAGAGTGTCAGGTGTGGGCGGCGGGAGCGGTGGTGCTTCGAACGACGAGGCGCGGGGCCAGCACTTGGGTACGTGGCTGCAGGGAGGGGTCGGCGATGCGGGCGAGGAGAAGCTCCGCGACGCGGATGCCTACGTCCCGGCTGACGGGGTCGACGGTGGTCAGGGAGACGTGGCGGATCCCGGCGAGATAGGTGTTGTCGTATCCGACCAGTGAGAGTTGTCCCGGCACGCTGATGCCGTGCTCGTCGGCGGCCGAGAGCGCACCGACGGCGAGGATGTCGTTGGCGGCAAAGACCGCTGAGGGGGGCTGGCCGCCGTCGATAAGGCGGCTCATTGCCTCAAAGCCGGAATGCTCGCTCAAGTCCGTTGGTATCACTCGGATGTAGTTCTGCAAGCCGTGGCGGGTCATGGTGTCCCGGTAGGCGTCGGCCCGCACGGTAGCAGAGCCGGTGGGAGCGGTGAGGAAGGCAATGTCGCTGTGGCCGAGACCAATCAGGTGCTCGACGGCCATCCGGGCGCCGGCGGCGTCGTCGTTGGTGACGCGGTCCGCTGCCGGGAGGTCGAAGGCGCGGGTGCCGGCGACGACGGCTGGCGTGAGCAGTGTGGCGCGGGTGAGGTCTTCATCGGCGTTGAAGTCTCCGGCGATGACGAGGCCGTCGACGCGCAATTCCATGAAGGCGGACACCGGGCTTTCCCCTGGGCGGGCCAAATAGCGTGGATCGCCGAGGACCATCCGGAGGTTCTGCTCCCGGAAGATGTTCTGCATGCCGTCGAGCAGCTCCACGAACCAGGGATTGGAGAGGTCGTCCAGCAGCACTCCTACTGTTTGCGTCCGTCCGCTGGCGAGCGAGCGGGCCGCATTGCTGGGCCGGTAGTCGAGTGCGGCTATGGCGATGGCAACAGCTTCCCTCTTTTGTTCACTCACCTTTGGTGAACCCCTCAGCACCAGGGATACGAGTGCGCGAGATACGCCGGCTTCGCGCGCCACATCCTCAATGGTGGCGCGTTTGGCCGCTCCATGCTGGTTCAGTTCGTTCCTGGACAAATGGCCTCCTGCCGGCAAGCGTATCGCGGGAAACACAGCGGTTCCGGCCGCCGCCCCATGGGCAACCGCACCGGTTCCACTGCTGCCTGACGCCGGCCGCATGCCTGTCCCGTGGGGGAGGCCCCGGCGGCAATGGCTACGGACGTTCGATTCTCAGAGAGATACCGCCTTCTCGCCCGGTACCGTGGGAGGCACGATGATTGGAATGCCTCCGGTGCGGAAGTGCACCTCCAGCTCTTCCAGGGATTGCCCCTTCGTCTCCGGCACGAATTTCGCCACGAAGATCAGGGAAACAATGTTCACCAGCACGAACACGGTGAACGTGCCGGTTGAGCCCAGGGCGACGACCAGGATCGGGAACAGGAAGGAGATCGCCGCGTTCACGGTCCAGAGGGCGAACACCGCGATGCCCATCGCGAAGCCGCGGATGGCCAGCGGGAAGATCTCGGAGAGCAGTAGCCACACGCACGTGCCGATGAAGCACTGCACGAAGGCCACGAACAGCATCATCGCCGCCAGAATGGTGTAACTGACGAGGTCCGACTGGGGGAGTGTGAAGACGACGGCGAGGAGTGCCTGCGAAGCTACGACCCCGGAGAAGCCAATGACCAGCATGCGGCGGCGCCCGATGAAGCCCAGCAGCCAGATACCCAGGACGGTCATCAGCACCGACGTGACGCCGACGGCGATGGTCGCCACGAGCGATGCGCTCACGCCGAGGCCGCTGCGCTCGAGGATGGTGGGGGCGTAGTAGTTCACGGTATTGATGCCCGTTGCCTGCTGGGCTGCGGCGAGCCCGATGCCGACCCAGAGGAGCCGGCGCATCCAGAGATTGTTCTTCAGATCGCGCCAGGCGCTGGAGCGCTCATTCCGGGCCGTATTCGCGGACTCAACGATTTCTTTGTATTCGAAATCGGCTTCCTCCGGGCTGCGACTGAGGTTGAGGATGCGGCGACTGTCCTCGAGCCTGTCGCGGATAGCGAACCAGCGCGGCGATTCGGGCAGGGCGAGCATGCCGATCAGGAGTGCGATGGCGGGGATGGAGGCAATGCCAAGCATGATGCGCCAGACCTCCGCGTCGTGGATGACGGCGTCGAGGAGTGCGTTGATGGCAAAAGCAAGCATCTGTCCGGTAACGATCATCAGTTCGTTGATGGTGACCATGCGCCCGCGCAGATGTGCGGGCGCCATTTCTGCCAGGTAAAGAGGGCACGTTACGGCAGCGGCGCCGACGCCAAGACCGAGGATGACGCGGGCAACGACCATGAACCCGACGGTCGGTGCGATGGCGCAGCCTATCGCGCCGAGAAGGAAGAGCAGCGCGCACACAAGCAGCGTGCCGCGCCGCCCAAGCTTATCGGCGAGCCTGCCGCCGCTCAGTGCGCCCACCGCGGCACCAGGGAAGAGCAGTGCGCTGACGACGGTGGCCTCTTCGACCGGGCTCATGCTCAAGGAGTCCTGCATGTAGAGCAACGCACCGGAGATCACGCCGGTGTCGTAGCCGAACAGGAGTCCGCCGAGTGTGGAGATAACAGTGAGACGGGCGAGATACCCGCGGTGTTTTGAGCCCGATGCGGGCGAGCTTGCTGTGTGCAACGACATTGTTGACTTCCTCGATTCGGCCGACCTGGAGGGCGGACTTTGAATTGGGAGCGTTCCCGGGAGTGTGCTGGATCACGCACCTTCTACGTTAGAGCGCTCTAACGAGACGGTCAAGACTTTGTCTTGACATGCGCTAAAAGTATCGACGGGCATCCTGGAGGCGCACGGTCAGGGGCAAGTCCGCGGGCGGGGCGGCGGGAAGGGTGCCGGAGGCCGAGTGTGTGGCGCCGCGGTGGAGCGGTTACCTCTTCAGGGGCTATTCCCGGATGAAGCGGTTTGTTACTATGTCAGGACAAATTCAGGGAAGGGGTTATGCGTCTCATGCGAATCGATGTCAACACAAGGGAGGCCGGCATATGACCGGGAACTCCTCACTCCCGGTGTCCCGGGTCCCGGATTCCCGAGCCGCACCACCACTCCGCTGGGGGATCATGGGTCCCGGCTGGATTGCGGAGCGCTTTACGGAATCCGTCCAGGCGCACACCTCGCAGATTATCGCCGCAATCGGGTCCCGCTCGCTGGACCGTTCCGAAGCCTTTGCTGGACGGCACGGCATCCCCGCTGCCTTCGGCAGCTATGAGGAGCTGGCGGCCGCCGACGTCGACATCGTCTACGTGGCCACGCCGCACAACTTCCACTACGAGGCCGCCCTCATGGCGCTCGACGCCGGCAAGCACGTTCTGGTCGAAAAGCCGATAGGCATCAACCGTGCACAGGCGGCCGGCATCGCCAGCCGGGCCGCCGACGCCGGCCTGTTCGCCGCCGAAGCCATGTGGACATTTTTCCTGCCCAAGTTCGACGTCATCCGGCAAGTGCTCGACTCCGGAATGCTCGGGGACCTTACTACGGTCTTCGCCGAATACGGTGAGCACTTTGACCGCAGCCACCGGATCTTCGACGCGGCTCTGGCGGGCGGGCCACTGCTGGACCTGGGGACCTATCCGCTTTCGCTCATCACGTCCGTCCTGGGCGAACCGGACCGCCTCCTGGCGCTCGGTGAACCGCACGAATCCGGAGTCAATGCCCAGCTTTCGGCCGTCATGTCCTTTGCCGGCGGACGCCAGGCCATGATGAACACCCAATTGCACAATTTCACGCCGACGTCCGCCACCATTGTGGGCACCGAGGCTTCGCTGTCAATTGACGGGCCCTTCAACATGCCAGGCAAGTTCAGCGTCCGCTTCCCGGACGGTACCCGGCTGGCCTATGAGGAGCCGGCCGGAGCACACTTCGAGGGCCTGCACTTCGAGGCTGCCGCCGTCGCCCGCGCCATTGCGGCAGGGCGGCTGGAGGTTCCCCAGCGGCCGCTCGCCGAATCCATCCGGACCATGGCCGTCGCCGACGCCATCAGGAACCAGCTCGGAATCGTGTTCCCCGGCGAAGCCGTTGGAAGCCTCTGATCCAGGACCTCCGTATCAGCGCTCGGATGCCTTCGCGGCTTTGATGGCGGCCTTGGCGGCCTGCTTGCTGGCGCGCACTCTTTTCAGCGACTCGGGGTCCACGATGTCGGCGACAGAAAGAAATGCGCTCTCCTGGCCATAGGGGCCGGCGGCCTCACGCCAGCCTGGCGCCTGCAGGCCGCACTGCTTGCCGAGCAGTGCAAGGAAGATCTTGGCCTTTTGCTCTCCGAAGCCGGGCAAGCCCTTCAACCTGCGCAGCACTTCCTCACCGTCCGGGTCGTCCTGGTTCCAGATGGCAGTTGCGTCCCCATTCCAATCGCCTTGGACGGTCGCAGCGAGGTCCTGGACGCGGCCGGCCATGGAGCTGGGGAAGCGGTGGATGGATGTACGCTCCTTGAAGATCTCAACGAAGCCGGCAGGGTCGTATTCGGCGATTGCGGCAGGGGCCATGGACCCGATGCGCGTCCGGATCTTTTCGGGTCCGGCAAACGCAGACTCCATGGTCACCTGCTGGTCAAGCAGCATGCCCACAAGGAGTGCGAACGCGTCATTGCTGAGCAGTTGGTCGGCGGCGGCGTCGCCCGTGATGTGCAGTTCCATGCGCCCATCCTGCCACCAGCTCCGCGCCACGTCATGGCACCGGCCCGAATCTGCTCCGCCGCGACCAGCGGCATTGCTGACGCTGTGGCCGGTATCCTTTAAAGATGAGTGGCACAGCGCATTCAACCGTCACATTTGATGGCCGCTTCGCCCGGGAGTTCCAGGAGA
Organism: Arthrobacter sp. 01T425; assembly: GCF_056398725.1. Taxonomy (NCBI): domain Bacteria; kingdom Bacillati; phylum Actinomycetota; class Actinomycetes; order Micrococcales; family Micrococcaceae; genus Arthrobacter; species Arthrobacter sp. 01T425. The sequence goes on from NZ_JBFTPY010000026.1 coordinate 28,358, forward strand.
TGGCCATTCCCTGGCGCGCGGAGGAGGCGCCCGAGCCGCACCTTTTGGTGCTCAACGAGCACCTCGGCGCTGAGCTGGGCCTCGATCCGGCCTTCCTCCGGAGTCCGGAGGGTCTGCGTCTGTTGACCGGCAATGCCGTCCCCGCCCATGCCAGTCCGGTGGCGCAGGCCTACGCCGGCCACCAGTTTGGCTGGTACGCGCCCCGGCTCGGCGACGGGCGCGCACTCCTGCTGGGCGAGATCGGGCACGCGGACGGGCAGCTCCGCGACGTCCACCTCAAGGGATCAGGACGCACGCCGTTTGCCCGCAACGGGGACGGCCAGGCGGTGGTCGGTCCCATGCTGCGCGAATACATCGTGAGCGAGTCGATGCACGCGCTGCACATCCCCACGACCCGGTCCCTCGCCGTCGTCGCGACGGGACGTTCGGTGCAGCGCGAGACGCTCCTGCCCGGCGCCATTCTGACCCGGATAGCCAGCAGCCACCTGCGCGTGGGCAGCTTCCAGTACGCCCGGTCCACGGGCGACATCGGCCTCCTTCGCCGCCTCGCCGACTACGCCCTGACCCGTCACCACCCCGCCGCCGCGGAGGCCGGGAACCGATATCTCGCACTCTTCCAAGGGGTCATATCCGCCCAGGCTTCGCTGGTGGCCCAGTGGATGCTCGTCGGATTCGTTCACGGGGTCATGAACACCGACAACATGACGATTTCGGGCGAAACGATCGACTACGGGCCGTGTGCCTTCATGGAAGGCTTCGACCCGGCCGCCGTCTACAGTTCGATCGACGAGAGCGGGCGCTACGCCTACCGCAACCAGCCGGTGGTGGCGGAGTGGAATCTTGCCCGGCTCGCGGAGTCGCTTCTGCCCCTGCTCCACGACGACGAGGAGCAGGCGGTCGAGCTCGCGGTGGGAGCACTCGGCGAGTTCCGCCGGCAGTACAGTGACGCCTGGTCGGCAGGCATGAAGGCCAAGCTGGGGTTCCGTGACGGGCTCGACGACGACGTGGCCTCGCCTCTCGTGGACGAACTTGTGGCTTTAATGCAGGAGTCACGGGCCGACTACACCTCGTTTTTCCGGCACCTCGGCAAAGCCGCCCGCGGCCGTGCCGAAGCCGCGCGGGGCCAGGTCCAGGACACGGCAGCTTTCGATGCCTGGGTGGGGCGATGGCGTGCCTTGGCACCGGATGCTGACGCCATGGACCGGGTCAACCCCATCTACATCCCGCGGAACCACCTGGTGGAGGAGGCCCTGGCGGCCGCTACCGTCGGAAACCTGGATCCGCTGGCACGGCTGCTGGACGCAGTCGCCTCGCCTTTCGACGAGCGGTCCGGCCTCGAGCGCTACGCAGCTGCCGCCCCAGAAAGCTTTGGCCCGTACCGAACCTTCTGCGGAACCTGAGGGGGACTGATCATGGATACCGAATTCGCCGAGGTCATCGATCATGACGTCACCACCATCACCTGCGTTTGCGGCAATACCGTCAGCAGCGAGGGATTGATTCAGGCCAACTCACAGGGCATGCCCGTTCACATCGGCGGAAACGTTCCCGTGCCCGCGGGGCTGGCTACCTGGCCTGAGGACGAGGATCTCTACACCCTGTGCTCCTCTTGCGGCCGCGTTTACCATGACGCTGTCATCGAAGAGACTGGGACCGCGCCCGTTGCTTTCCGGGTTGATGTCACCGCCGGACCGGTTGCCGAAGCGATCCGTGTCCACTGGGACCTCAACACGTAGCACTGTGACCGTGTCAGGGATCAGTGAGCCCTACACGGTGTCCGGCCGCTGATCTCCCTTGTGGCTCCGCAGATTCTCCTGCACCTTGCCGAACAAATCCTTGATGGTCGTCTCCGTATTGGTGAGCATGTCCGGCTGGACGTAGACCTGTTGGGCGGGAGGCAGGCTGTAATGGGACGCCAGGCCACCCGCACCGTCCACCCCTGCCAGCGCGATGGTCACACCACCCTCCTTGCGCGCAATGGCGCCAATCCGGCCGAAGACCACGGTAAATTCGTCCGGCTGGAAGCTCACGGTCAGTCCGACATGTGTCCGGTTAAGGTCACTTGCCGTGACGGCCTTCTCGTTCCCGGTCCCTGCATAGTTCATGTCGATCTCCCGGATAGCTGGTGGCGTTGTAAGCGAGCAGTCTACGTCCGGGACCGGAGACGGGGTAGGGACCCGCCGGCTGCCCGATACCGGACCGGTCCCGGCGTGGGGGAGAATGCGTTCATGACCAATGACGATCTCCGGCCTGTCTACTTCCTTTCGGACAGCACCGGCATCACCGCGGAAACGCTCGGCAACACCTTGCTGACGCAGTTCCCCGCGAACCACTTTGACCGCATCACGGTCCCCTTCATCACCACGGTCGAACAGGCCAGGACGGTGGTCGGCACTATCGACAAACTGGCCGCCACGGGCCTGCAGCCGATCGTGTTTTCCACCGCGGTAAGCAGCGATATCCGCCAGGTCCTGGGTACGTGCCAGGGGATCATCGTGGATCTCATCGGGACTCATGTCGGACAGCTGGAGCAGGCCCTCGGTTCGCCGGCCAGCGGCGAACCCGGCAGGGCCCATGGCCTGGGCAATGCGGAGCGGTATCAATCCCGGATGGCCGCCGTCGAATACGCCATGGAACACGACGACGGCCAAAGCCTGCGGGCGCTCGAAAAGGCCCAAGTCATCCTGGTGGCGCCGTCCCGCTGCGGAAAAACGCCCACCACAATGTACTTGGCCCTGCAGCACGGCATTTTCGCCGCCAACTTCCCGCTGGTGGACGAAGACTTTGAACGGGAAGGGCTCCCCAAGCCGCTGAGGCCTTTCGTTGAGAAGTGTTTCGGGCTCTCCTCCAACCCCCTGCGCCTGAGCCAGATCCGCACCGAACGGCGCCGGGGCTCACCCTACGCGTCGCTGCGGCAGTGCGGCTTCGAGCTGCGCAGCGCCGAGCAACTGTACGTCTCCCACAGGATTCCGTACCTGAATTCGGCCACGGTGTCCGTCGAGGAAATGGCGGCAACCATCCTGCAGCGGATGAACCTCAAGCATTAGGGAAAAGTTTCACAAACTTGGTGTGGCGCACGTCATGTGGAAAGTGCGCTGGAGACCTGTCACTGTGGACAGGACTTGCGCCCATCAACCGGCCATCGCCGCAAGCGGGGCGGCGCACTTGCATGCCATCATCTGCAAAGGAGCAGTAACTATGACGACAGACATCCTGTGGTTCTCAGAACTCGGACTCAAGGACCTGGACCGCGTGGGCGGAAAGAACGCCTCCCTCGGTGAGATGGTGCAGAACCTGACCTCCGCCGGCGTCCAGGTTCCCGACGGCTTCGCCACCACCGCGGATGCCTACCGCAACTTCTTGGCGGATTCGGGCCTCGACCAGAAGATCGCCGACCGGCTGGTCGGCCTGGACACCGATGACGTCACGGCCCTGGCAGCCGCCGGGCAGGAGATCCGGGCCCTCATGCGCGAGACGCCCTTCCTGCCTGACTTCGAAGCGCAGATCCGGAACTCCTACCAGCAGCTGGTGGACAAGCACGGCGGCTCTGAGGACCTGTCCTGGGCCGTCCGTTCCAGCGCGACCGCGGAAGACCTCCCCGATGCCTCCTTCGCCGGGCAGCAGGAAACCTTCCTGAACGTCCGCGGCATCGAGAACATCCTGCTCGCCATCAAGGACGTGTTCGCGTCCCTCTACAACGACCGGGCGATCGCCTACCGGGTACACCACAAGTTCGAGCACGCCGAGGTGGCGCTCTCGGCCGGCATCCAGCGCATGGTGCGCTCCGACGTCGGCGCCTCCGGCGTCATGTTCACCATGGACACGGAGTCCGGGTTCCAGGACGCCGTGTTCGTCACGTCCTCCTACGGCCTCGGCGAGGCTGTCGTCCAGGGCGCCGTCAACCCCGACGAGTTCTACGTCTACAAGCCCGCGCTGCAGGCCGGCCGGCCCGCAATCCTCAAGCGCGGACTGGGCGAGAAGGCCCTGCAGATGACCTACACGAGCAGCCGCGAAATCGGCCGCACCATCGACTTCGTGCCGGTCGAGGCGTCCCTGCGGAACCGCTTCAGCCTCACTGACGACGACGTCGAGCAGCTCGCCCGGCACGCCGTCGCCATCGAGAACCACTACGGCCGCCCCATGGACATCGAATGGGGCAAGGACGGGATCGACGGCGGCCTGTACATCCTGCAGGCGCGCCCGGAGACCGTGCAGTCCCGCCGGGCCTCCGGCAGCCTGAGCAGGTTCCGGCTCAACGGGACCGGCCGGGTGCTGGTCGAGGGCCGCGCCATTGGCCAGCGCATCGGCGCCGGCAGCGTCCGCATCCTCACCGCGATCGACCAGATGGCCGCCTTCAAAACCGGTGATGTCCTCGTCGCCGACATGACCGACCCGGACTGGGAACCGATCATGAAGCGGGCCTCCGCCATCGTGACCAACCGCGGCGGCCGCACATGCCATGCCGCCATCATTGCCCGGGAACTGGGGATTCCCGCCGTCGTCGGCACCGGGGACGCCACCGATGCCCTCTCCGACGGCCTCGACGTAACCGTGTCCTGCGCCGACGGTGAAACCGGCGTGATCTACGAAGGGCTCCTGGACTTCAGCGTCGAGGAAACCGAGATTACCCAGCTGCCCGAGGCCCCCGTCAAGGTCATGATGAACGTCGGCACCCCGGAGCAGGCTTTCACGTTCGCGCAACTGCCCAACCACGGAGTGGGCCTGGCCCGGCTCGAATTCATCATCAACCGCCAGATCGGCATCCACCCCAAGGCACTGCTGAATCTCGACGAGCAGCCGGCGGACGTCGCCGCGGAAATCCGTGAGCGCATCGCCGCGTACGAGAGCCCGCGCGACTACTACATCAAGCGCCTGGCCGAGGGCGTGTCCACCATCGCGGCGGCGTTCGCGCCGGAACCCGTGATTGTGCGCATGTCCGACTTCAAGTCCAACGAGTACGCCAACCTGATCGGCGGGCCCGCCTACGAGCCGCACGAAGAGAACCCGATGATCGGCTTCCGCGGCGCCTCACGCTACTTGGAGCCGTCCTTCCGGGACTGCTTCGACCTCGAGTGTGAGGCCCTGTCCTTTGTCCGCAACGAGATGGGCCTGACCAACGTCAAGCTGATGATCCCGTTCGTACGGACCCTGGATGAGGCCCGCGGCGTTATCGAACTGCTGGGGGAGAACGGCCTCACCCGCGGCGAGAATGGCCTAGAGGTGATCATGATGTGCGAGATCCCATCCAACGCGCTGCTCGCCGATGAGTTCCTGGACTACTTCGACGGGTTCTCCATCGGCTCCAACGACATGACCCAGCTGGCCCTGGGCCTGGACCGGGACTCCGCGATTGTCTCGGGCGGCTTCGATGAACGCGATCCGGCCGTCAAAAAGCTCCTGAGCATGGCCATCGCGGCCTGCAAGGTGCGCGGCAAATATGTCGGCATCTGCGGCCAGGGTCCGAGCGATCACGCGGACTTCGCCGAGTGGCTGGTCGAGGAAGGCATCGATTCGGTCTCCTTGAACCCCGACACCGTGGTGGACACCTGGCTGCGCCTTGCCGGCGCCACAGCCGGCCCGGCCGTCGAGGCAGGCGTCGGGGCCGGGGCGAACTGACAGCCGCGGCGTCCAAGTAAGACAGGCCGGACACCCGCCGGGCAGCACGGACTGAGAATTCCAGACCGTGCTGCCTGGGCGGCCGTTCAGGCGTTGGAAGCCGCACGGGCGGAAGGCCTCAGGCGCTCAGCTTTCCAATCGCGCTGCTTTCAAGGTTCTCCAACAGGTGCCGCGGATTGTCGTAAACTTCGGCGGCACCGGCCTCCCGCAGCTCGGCTTCGCTGATTCCGCCGCAGGTCAGGGCAATGGCGGGAACTCCGATTGCCGCGGCGGCCAGCACGTCCCAGACGGCGTCGCCAACAAACACGACGTCCGCCGGGCTGAGCTCAAGCTTTTCCAGGCACGCCAGCAGAATGTCGGGAGCGGGCTTGCTCTCGTCGGCGTCGTTGGAACTGGTCCACGCATCGATGGACGTGCCGGCGTCCAGGAGGCGCCGGGCGACGTCCAGGTCGCGCTCCTGCGCTGATGATGCCAAACCCACGGCCAGCCCGGCGCCGGAGCATGCGGCCAGGAGGTCCCGGGCAGAGTCGAAGGGGCGCAGGGAAGGCCAAAACGTGGAGAACACGGCGCCGTGCGCGGATTTGAGGTCTTCCTGCATGTCCGTGGTGCACCCGGGGACCAAGTGTTCGATGAGCTTGTCGCCGCCCATGCCGACGCAGCGGTGGATAGCCGAGATCTGGATGTCCAGCCCCTCCCGCCGGAACGCCTGCCACCAGGCAAGGGCATGGAAATAGCTGGAGTCAATCAAGGTCCCGTCGACGTCGAAAAGGACCCCGCGTTTCTTTTCGGATTTTGAACCTGGCACCATTGCTACCCCACCTTTGGTTGAGGGCGGCCGCATGTGCCTGACCAGGCAACGGCTCGGCCCATAACGGATCTTTCCAGACCGGCGTCCGAAGTACCTGTCAAAGACTTCTCAGCGTCCACGATCAGAACGCCGCCACCACTCTGCAGCGAGTGCTCCAACTCCAAATGTCCGGCCACTTTAACCTCCTCGACTCTGCTGGAAGCTTGCATAGTAAGACTACTTAATGCAGGGGAATTTTCGTGGCGGCGTGCATGCAGCGGTCGTCGCCGTCGGGGAGCGGCTAACGACATTTAGACCATGCGCCTGCCTCGATCCCGGCGAGGCCCCCGGCCGGGTACTTGCGCGCCAGGCTGTTGAACAGCGGCACTGCGGTCCGGTCAGAGAAGGGCAAAAAGTGTCGGGTACTTGAGTGCTTTCGTGCCAGAATCCTCACATGACCAGGGAACGCAGTGAACTGAAGAGCATCGGATATGAGATCTTCATCGGAATCCTTTCGCTCCTGTCGATCGTCAATCTCGTGCTCGTGTATGCCGCGCGGGAGCAGTCGCTCGACACCGTGCTCGAGGTGATGAACGCCCTTTTCAGCGTGATCTTCCTCGCCGACTTCCTCTACCGGATCCTCACCGCGCCATCGGCGGGCGCCTATTTCTTCAGGCACTTCGGCTGGGCCGACCTGCTGGCCAGCATGCCCTTCGCGCAACTCAAGTTCCTGCGCATCTTCCGGCTGATCCGGGTGTACCGCCTGCTCCGCGACGTCGGCATCCGGACAATCGGCCGCGCACTGAGCAAAGACCGGGCCGGCAGCTCCCTGTACATCCTGCTGCTCATGGGCATTTTCGTACTGGAATTCGGAAGCCTCACGATGCTCCGCATCGAGCAGTATGCGCCGGGGGCCAATATCACGACGGCCTCGGACGCCATCTGGTACACGATCGTCACGATCTCGACAGTGGGATACGGTGACCAGTATCCGGTCACCGGTGCCGGCCGTATTCTCGGTACGGGCATCATCGTCGTCGGTGTCGGCATCTTCGGCACCTTCACCGGCTACCTGGCCAACTTCTTCCTGGCTCCCCGGAAAAAGGAACCCGCACCGCCCGTCGATGCGGCCAACACCAGCGCGACGGTCGAAGCACTCCGCCTGCGCCTCGAAGAGTCCGAAGCCAAGCTCACCGAGATCAGAAAGCTGCTCACCGAGCCAACCTAGCTGGGCCTCCCCGGCCCGGCTGCCTGCCAGGGTTCTTCGCCGAACCAATGACTTTTGGCACTGCCCGTGTGTGCCTGCCGGGGCAAGAGTTGGACCTTCGCTACCGGTTTGGCCAGCGCCCCGGTCCGGGTGCGAAAGGCCGCTTGCCTTTGACGGGTCGGTCCTGCCCCACACCGTCCGGAGACAGCGTCCGGTGTCAAGACCGTGAAGGTGGGTGACGAGAAGTTCATCGAAGCCGCTTCGTCCTGATCGGCCGACACGACTCCAGTGAACCCTGCGGAGGGCCGCAAGACCACGAACCGACATGCCCGGGCATCGCTTCGGATCCGCGCGAACAACTCCACTCTCGGCTCCATCCACCAGGGTGCCGGCGAGTCACGAGGTGGGGCCAGAAATAACCGCCTATCCGTGAGATCCAAACCGGTCATAACCACCCGGGGCAGATCTACGCGTCCCCTGCCACATTGAGCCGGAATGCGTGGACCGGAGGGGAGAACGTCAGCACCGGACCCCACGACGTCGTCTGCACAGACCGGGACGAGGATCATTCCGGCGTTGCCCGAAGGCGATATGCCGCCCGTGCAGGTTCCCCTCCCACGAGCCCGCGCGCCACGGCGCCGTGGTCCGGACGGGATTAGCCCTCGGCTTCCGCTTCTGCCTCGGCCATAGCCTCGGTCAATTCGAGGGCGAAGCCCAGGGCGCTGGCTAGGTTGCCGGTTGCCGCCACGATCCGGGGGGTGCCGACGATTGGGGCAACAGCGATCAGGATGCCCTGGATGTCCTCACTGGTGATGCCGACATCCATCGCGGTACTGGCATTGAAAAAGTAGGACGCGGCCGGGGCGTCGACGGCGGCGAGCGCAGCGATCCGGGCCAGCATCAACTCGCGGGGATCAAGCGTCGAGCGTTCAACCGATACGGCGGTGAGGTCGGCGAGGGCGTCCAGGATCGGGGTTTCTTCTTCGGCCATGGCCATGTCTCCATCTGGTTGCGGTGATTGTATGGCGAGTGGCGCGACCGGGGCCGGTCGCTGCGACTCGACATCAACGTAACCCTCGAAAGCGGAGGACGACATCACCCCCATGGGATGAACCGATGCTCAGCCCGCCGTGGCGGCCGCAGCGCATCGACAGGAATCTTGAATGCAAAGCCCCCGATTCTGCCTACCCGCCGGTCAAGCGGAACGGGAACGGCGCCGGATGGCGCTGAACGGCAGGAGGATAAACAGGGCGAGTGCCAGGTAGCCGAACACGGCGATGACTGGCTGGACCAGCCCAATCAGGATCATTGCGACGTACACGCCCAGCGTGGGCGTTAGCCGTTTGGTGAGGGTCTTCACATCCTCATCAGCCAGATCCGGGCGCACGAGACGCGCGCGCACCGCGTATCGCCAGGTCACCGAAATCATGATCATCGACAGGAGCAGGTTGATGCCGTAGACGGTCGCCGCGATCCGCTCGGGCCCGGCTTCGTGGATGAATTCGGCCAGCAACTTCGTCGGAAACGGCAGGAACGAGACAACCAGGAGCAGTAACAGGTTCAGCCGTACGAACACCGAGTCGGCATGGTCGAGGTATTCGGTGATAACCGTGTGGGCAAACCAGACCGCCCCAATCGTCGAGAAGCTGACCAAGTAGGCTAAGTACGACGGCCACAGGTCGACCAGCGCGCCGACGAGGTTCTCGTGGGAGCCGGCAGGGACCGAGATCTCCAAAATGAGGAGCGTTATCGCGATGGCGAACACGCCGTCGCTGAATGCTTCCATCCGCCCGGTCCGATAGGCAGACGGCCGGGGTTGCGGCTGCGCGGCACCAACCTCGTCATCCATGGGACAAGCATGGCAGCCGCTTCTTGACATCCGGCTCATCCGCAACGAACGATCTACTTGATGCGCTGCCCGTGGGTCAGCCACGCCCCATGGCCGATTTCGGCCCCACATATGACGGACTCACCGACTCCTACGTTTCATCCAGACCTTCTTCCAGCCGACACCGTAACGGGGTATATCGCTCGGCATTGAGGCCTACGGATACATCGGGCTCAAACCCTTTTGGGCGGGTCAGCAATTGTGCGTCAAAGGCGACCTCACTACTTGGCGGCTACCGAGAAGTGATCCTTTCGCACGCTCGAGGCCCGTCTGTTACGGAGTCCGATGGCCGGCGATCGGTTCATCCCGCGGGGGTGATGTCTCCCTGGGACGTACAGGGCTACTTTGCAGACGGGCCGGGCCCCTCGCCCGTGCCGTCGGCTCGGCACCCAACACCGAATCCAGATGGAGACATGATCATGGCCGAAGAAGAAACCCCCGTCGTCGACGCCCTCGCCGACATCACCGCCGTGTCGCTCGAACGCTCCACCCTTGTTCCCCGCGAGTTGATGCTGGCCCGTATCGCGGCCCTCGTCTCCGTCGACGCTCCACCCGCCTCCTACCTGCTCAACGCCGGTACGGTGGTCGACGTCGGCGTCACGGCAGATGATGTCCAGGGCACCGTCATCGCAGTTGCGCCCATTCTCGGCACTCCCCGGATCGTGGCGGCAGGCAGCAAACCTCGCCATTGCGCTCGGCTTTGTCATCGCAGTGGCCGAAGCCGAGCTCGAAGCCGAGCTTGAGGCTGAAGCCGATGCCCCGGCCCAGGACTGATCACGCCAGGCGGTACTACGAAAGGGACTGCGGGAGCGAGACATGACCCAGCGAACCTACCCTGAGGGCGTACCGTGTTGGATCGACACCGAGCAGCCCGACGTCGAGGCGGCCGCCGAGTTCTATGCCGGCCTCTTTGGCTGGACGTTCGAGGACGCCGTGCCGGCGGGCGCGCCAGGCCGATACTTGATTGCCACGCTCGATGGCCAGGACGTCGCCGGGATGGCGGACACCCGGGGTGCCGCGACATGGAATACCTACGTATCCGTCGAGGACGCGGATACCGCAGTGCAGCGCTTGGTCGCTGCCGGCGCTACGGTACGGTCGGCAGCCGCAGACGCTGGAGAAGGCGGCCGCAGTGCGGCGCTGACCGATCCAGGGGGCGTCGGGATCCGCATCTGGCAAGCCAAGCGACGCTTGGGGGCACAGGTGGCCAATCAGCCGGGGTCCTGGAATTTCAGCGATCTCCACACGCCTAACCCCGGCGCGGCCATCAAGTTTTATGAGGACGTGTTTGGCTGGAAAGTCGACGACCTCGGCTTCGCGATGATGATCCGCAGGCCCGGTTACGGTGATCACCTTGAGGCGACAATCGATCCGGGCATCAGGGAAAGGCAGTCAGCGCTGGGCCCTCCACCTGGCTTCGAGGATGCGATCGCCTGGATCGCGACCACGGCCCCCGACGAACTGCCGCACTGGCACGTCTCGTTCACCGTTGCTGACCGGGACCGGACAGTGGTTGATGCGAAGCGACTCGGCGCCCAAGTCGTTAGCCAAAGCGAGACCGAGTGGACGCGCACGGCACTGATCCGGGACCCCCAGGGAGCGGAGTTTACCGCCAGCCAGTTCACGCCCCCGTCGCCATGAGCGCTCCTTCAATAGAGGCGCCGGGTCAGATGGCGGCAGCTATGGGACGAACGTTCACCCGGTTGGCCCGGCAAGCAGCTTTTTGATCTCGGTGAGCTTGGCTTCGGACTCTTCGAGGCGCTGACGGAGTCCTTCGACCGTCGCGGGTCCCGTCCCGGCGGCATCGACCGGCGGTGCGGGATTCTTGGGAGACAGAAAGAAGTTGGCCAGGTAGCCGGTGAATGTGCCGAAGATGCCGACACCGAGGACAATGATGCCTGCCCCGATCAGACGGCCCGGTTCGGTGACCGGATACTGGTCACCATATCCGACTGTCGAGATCGTGACGATGGTGTACCAGATGGCGTCGGAGGCGGTCGTGATGTTGGCCCCCGGGGCGTACTGCTCGACGCGGAGCATGGCGAGGCTGCCGAATTCGAGCACGAGAATGCCCATGAGCAGCAGGATGTACAGGGAGCTGCCGGCCCGGTCCTTGATCAGCGCGCGGCTGATCGTGCGGACGCCGACGTCGCGGAGCAGGCGGTACACCCGGATCAGCCGGAAGATGCGCAGGATCTTGAATTGCGCGACAGGCACGCTGGCCAACAGGTCGGCCCAGCCAAAGTGCTTGAAGAAATAGGCGCCGGCCGATGGCGCGGTGAGGATCCGGTAGAGGAAGTCCGCAAGGAAGATCACACTGAAAATGGCGTTCATCACGGTGAGCACCGTGTCGAGGTACTGGTCCTGCACGACATACAAGAGCACGAGATTGATAATCGACAGGATCGAAAGGATACCGATGAAGATCTCGTATCCGGTGCTCTTCAGTTCACTTCGTTCCTTGGTCATATGAGGATTCTGGCACGCAAGCAACGGCGTGGCTGACACTTTTTCAGGAGTAGGGTTTGCCTTGGCAGACGAAGGGGTCGGCAGACGAAGGGGTCCACATGAGCTACAAATATCGAACCGTCCGGGTTCGCGGCACTGACCTGGTTGGAACTATCGCGCGCAAACACGGGGGAGCGCCTGAGATCTACGAAACCTCGAAGGACCCGAGCACCTCGGTCGTCCCGGTGTTCTTCCAGGCAACGGGCGAGGTCCGATTCTTCGACAGGTCAATGCTGGAGGACGTCGTGACGCCGGCCAGCTAGCAGCGGTGTTACACCGCTGCTGCAAACGGAAAAGTCGCATTGGCGCCCATCCCGGCCGCATGACCCCCACCCCTCCATTCGAAGCGCAGGGCCGCCCAGAACGGCCTTTTGCAGGGGTGTCCGCAGGACGTTGACACTGCTCAGGGCCGCGAGGAGGATTTGTTTTGGGGGGCCTCTTCGAAAGGAGCCCTAAATGCCGTGGCATGTCGAGGGTACATACTTTGAGAACTGCAATTGCGACATGGTCTGCCCGTGTACGGCGACAGGACAGACGGCACCGGCGGACAATGACCGCTGCAACGTGGCCTTGGCCTTCCACGTGGAAACCGGCGAAGTCAACGGTGTCGACGTCGGCGGTCTGACAGTCTGCGTCGTGGCCGATACCCCGGCGCTGATGAGTGAGGGGGGCTGGAAGGTCGGTCTCCTGATGGACGCTGCCGCCTCCGCCGAGCAGGCCGAAGCGCTCGGTGCCGTCTTCGGCGGCCAGCTCGGCGGACCGATGGAGGGCCTCGCTCCCTTGATCGGTGAAATGGCGGGCATGGAGTCCCTGGAAATGGCCTACGCCGACGACGGGCGTGTCCACCAGGTGCGTATTGGCAGTGCAGTCGAGATGGTGGTCGAGGACTTCATGAATCCATTTGATTCCACAGGGCGGGGAGTGAAAATTAGCGGGGTCGGATTCCCGGCCGACACTCTGGCAGCCGGCACATCCAGCACCGCCCGCGTCGACGTGTTCGGGATGACCTGGGATAACGCCGGGAAGAACTCATTCTCGGCCCCCTTCGCCTGGTCCGCTTAGGTGCCGGGCAGGAGCCGCCTGACAGCTGGCCACCATGCCGGAGAATTGGCGCTGATCGGGTGCGCCGCGCTGGCCTGGTACCTGACGTTCCAAGGTCTTTCCGACATGTCCACGGGCCCGGGAACGATGGGATTGAGGCTCTGGGGTTTCCTGGCGGTGTGGACGCTGATGATGGCAGCCATGATGTTGCCGGCGCTGGCGCCCCTGACTTCGACGTATCTCAGATCCATCCGCGCCGTGCGCAGCAGCCGGGTCAGGGCCATCCGGACAACGGCCCTGGTAGGCGGCTACCTTCTGACATGGATCGGATTCGGCGTCGTGGCCTACGCGGCCGCGGCGCTCGCCGGACTGCTGGCTGAGGACGCGCCGGATATCGCGCCCTGGGTGGGAGGTGCCGTGCTGGTGGCGGCCGGCGCCTACCAGCTCACCCCGCTGAAGGACTTTTGCCTCAGGCACTGCCGGTCGCCCATAGCCTTCCTGTTGCACGTGTCCGGGTACAAGGGCCGCTTGCGGGACGTCCGCGTCGGCATGTACCACGGCGTGTACTGCGTCGGCTGCTGTTGGGGGCTCATGGTGGTGCTGATTGCCGTGGGCGTGATGAACCTGGCGTGGATGGCCGTGCTCACGGTAGTTATCTTCCTGGAGAAGACATGGAAATACGGGCCCGCCTTCAGCCGGATAACCGGTGTCTCGCTGATCGTTTTCGCGCTCTTCGTCCCGGCACACCCGGAGCTGCTGCCCGGGCTATACATGCCCGCGCCCATGTAAGGGACGCTGACCGTCGTCTTCGAATAAGAGTCCGGGGACCGACTTCGGCACGGGGTCCCCGCGCCGTCATCGCTTCTACGGCGTGCCCCCGTGGGCGGGTCCGCGCGAAAACAGTGTGCTGACGAGCCGGACCCCAAAGCCCTCGTCCAGCGGGGAGCCACTCAGGAAGAACCGGTAGTAGATCGGCCCCAGCAGGAGGTCGGTGAGCATCTCGGCGTCGACGTCCGGGCTCAGGTCTCCTCGGGAGATGCCCCGCTCCACCAGGAGGCGTACATCTGCCACCCGGCGGTTCACCACCCGCTCCCGGTAAGCACGCGCAAGTTCCGCACGTGATCCGCGAATCCGTGAAGCGCGCCCCGGCCCTGGACGTGGAGCGGATCGATGAGGTGGTGTTCGGCAACGCGAACGGAGCCGGCGAGGAGAACCGCAACGTCGCCCGGATGGGCACCCTGCTGGCCGGGCTGCCCGTCTCGGTCCCGGGCACCACGGTCAACCGGCTCTGCGGATCCTCCCTGGACGCGGCGATCATCGCCTCCCGCCAGATCAACACCGGCGACGCCGAGCTGATGCTGATCGGCGGCGCCGAATCGATGTCCCGGGCCCCGTGGGTGCTGCCGAAGACCGAGAAGCCCTACCCGGCCGGGGACCTGACTCTGGCCTCCACCACGCTCGGCTGGCGGCTGGTGAACAAGGCCATGCCGCAGGACTGGACCATCTCCCTGGGCGAGGCCACCGAACGGCTCGCCGAGAAGTACGGCCTGACCCGCGAGCAGCAGGACGAGTTCTCCGCCGCCTCCCACAACCTCGCCGCCTCGGCCTGGGACGAGGGCTTCTATGACAACCTCGTCGTCCCGGTCCCGGGCACGGACCTGGTCCGCGACGAGGGCATCCGTCCCGGGTCCTCGGCGGAGAAGCTCGCCGGGCTCAAGACCGTGTTCCGGACCGGGAACGGCACCGTCACGGCCGGGAACGCGTCCCCGCTCTCCGAC